>CAKTWY010000168.1 GCA_934630445.1 uncultured Eubacteriales bacterium | reverse complement strand
GGCTACGGTGGCCCAGTCGCCGCCGTTCTTGACGATGGAATACGTCTTCGAGTACATGCCGCTGGTGATAAAGCGGTAGCCCTGCAGCTCTTCCGTAAGCTTGGATTTGACCGACTCGTTGGTGATGTTCGTCGTAAAGACGGGCAGCACCTGCGCCGGGTCCTTTTCATTCGTGCCCGTCGGTGTGACAAGGCACTTCGGCGTCATGGTGTAATAGGTCTTGAAAAACTGCTCCACGTACTTATCGCCCTTGCCGTCGCCATCGGTATCGGCATACACAGGCTCAAAATTCGTGATCGTATAGTCCTTCTCCTCGATCACGTCGACGAGTACGTCCTTCACGCCGTTGACTTCTTCCAGAATGAACAGACCGGTGCCCGCGTCATAATAGCCGTCGAGCTTTCCATTGCCGTTCATGTCGAAATAGCGCTCGATATGAGAAATGGACATGCGCATATCATTTTCGGCGGTGATGAATTCCGGCGCATAGTAGAGGAAGCTCAGCTTCCCGCTCGTGTAGCGCCCTACCGGGATATCGATCGTCTCATTGCCGGCGTAGGAATTGCCGTTAAAGCCGATCATGCATTCCGACGGCAGGCCAAAATTGATGGTCTTGAGGTTTTTCACATTCGAGAGCGCCAGGATCGCACCCGACGCCGTCGCGCTTGTAATTCTGCCGGATTCATTGCGATAATTGCCGGAGGCAGAGGGATCGAACACCGCATAGGTGTAGGTGATGTTGGCCTTGTTCCAGAAATCCGAAACCGTGGCCGCGACCTGGTCAGGGTCTATTTCGCTTGTAACGGCGCCGTTGACCGTCTTGCGCGGCACAGAGGGCGAAAGATCAAACTCCAGCGCCTGTACGCGGTCGAGTACGACGTTGACCGAATAGCTCCCGCTGGTGGAGAGGTTATTGTCCGTCGACGCAGTCTTGATAACGAGCGTGCCAGAGCCGTCCGACACGGTGGCGGTGTTGAGCGCGTCATTTACCTTCGCATTCGTGCCGCTGGCAAGGTAGATCGACTGTCCGAGCTTGCCGTCGGACGCTGCCGCGAGCTGGTAGGCGCCGGATACCGCCGGCGTAACGGTGAGCTTTGAGCCGACATAGACGCGGCCCCAGCTGTTGACGCCACTCTCCCTGGCCACGAGGTCGACTTTTGGCTTGATGCCGTTATAGAGCGTATCCTTAACAGTGGAGGCCTGAATCGCGTCGTCGTCCGCCGTATGGATGACAAGCTGCATGTCGTTTGAAAGAACGCGGCGCCTGAGCACGGCGTCATCCATCCACACCTCGCCGTGCGCGTCCCAGTCCGAGCCGCCCCTGCGGCCGATGCCGATGGTGAGCGAGCCGCCGTTCGTACCGCCGATGTTCCAGTTGAGCGTCTCGCCTGTTTTATGACTCATATGGCGGTTGACGCCAAAAAGGCCGCTCGTATAGAAGGAAGTAACCGCTTTTGATATCTGCTCGCTGCCGCCAGTGCCGCCGGTAACAAGCTTGACATAAGGGTCGGAAGCGCCCGTCTTCGTCGACCAGCCGCTGACCTGGTCGGCATCATATGTGAACGCACCCTTGAAATAATCAAACCGCTCGGTAAAATCCGCTTCCGTAAAGGTACCGGACGCAGTCTGCTCACTGATGACCTTCCAGCGGTTGCCATCGCGCACCATCGAGCCCGACCAGTTGCCGCTACTCGACATATAGCCCTCGACGTCGTTGGCGTCATAGCTGTTGTAGGTACCGTTGTATTGCGCAAGCTTCGCCCAGTCCTGCCAGTAATTGGAAGTATATCCGGATGTGCGCGAGAAATTGATCGTTCCGTAATGATAGGTCATCGGCGCGATCTCTCCGGACGCATCAGCGCCAAAGTGCACATCCGCCTCGAGCGGGGCGATGGTTTCGTGCTCGACCGGTACGATCGCGGGCGTCTCCTCTTTTTTGACAAGGCCGGCCGCCGTGTCGGTCACAATGGAGGAAAGATCGTCCGCCCCCTGGGTGTAGAGCATGGTCGCCGCGTTTACCGCTTCCGCTTCCGAGGCGGAATTATAGAGGTTCACGCGCGCCGTGTCTTCGAGGATGGCGCTGCCCTCCGCACCTCCGAGGATCCCGGTCAGCTCGACGGCAAAAGCGCGGTCCGCCTCTTCGATCAGTACGCCGTCGTTCACAAGGTCGATTTCAATGTCGACCGACGACAGGCCGGACGGGAAGGCGGCTACGCCCTCAGTCACCGCTGCAAAGTCGTCGCCCTCGGACGCGGTGCCCTCCACCGTGCGGTAGCCGACCGTGACGAACTGCGTCAGGTCGCCCGTGCGGTTCAGCGTGAGCCTGGCCTTGAGGCCCGACTTATCAAAGGTATACTCCGTTTTGTCAAAAGAGATATAGGTCGGCCCCGCCTCTGTCTCACCCGAGGCTGCGATATGGATGGCAAGGGTATTGGCCGTATCGTATACGCTGCCGCCCAGGCAGTCGACAATGCGCAGGGCCGCGAACTCGTCCGCCTCGACCTCTTCGTCGCCGTTTGCCTGGATAATGATCTCCTTGACCCATTCGCCCTCGGCGAAGGTCATGGAAAACTCGTACGCGTCAAACTCCCCTCCATCCATCACCAAGGTGGAGAAGGTCTGCTCCGGGTTCAGCTCGAGGTTATCCGGCATCGGCTCGAGGTCTTCCTCATACGGAGCATAGGTATAGCCGGCCAGACCGTCGGTGCTGAACCTGGTGTTGTTCTGGGTGTATACGCAGCGATAATTGAAGCCCTCGACCATGCTCGTGTCGATCATGAGCTCCTTCTCCGTTGCGCCGTCAATCTTCGTCCATCTGCCGCTCTGGGCGCTGTAGGCGTACCACTGATATGCCTGCGCGTCCACGTCTGCATAAAGGACGACGTCGCCATACGCGGTGATCTCACCTGTTTCGGCATCGACCGTGTCTGCGGTGCAGCGCGCCTCGTCAACGCCGACCTGTACGCCGGACGCAAGCGGGTCCGCCTCACGGCCGACAGGCTGATATGCCGCGACGGGGAGCGTATCCTCCACCTTCACGGCGTAATCGCTCTTGCCGGCGGCGTTTATGTAGCTGATTTCATCTTCTCCGCTCTGCGCCGCTGCAGGCGCGAGCTGGAATTTGGCGGTTGCGCGCCCGATGGTGCCGCCCAGGCGGTAAACCTTCACGCGCTGCTCGGCGCCGCCCTCCGTGAGCGTCACCTCGCTTTTTTCAAGAACAAACGTGCCGTACGGGAAGGCCGTTTCCCAATCCTCCTCGATGACATTGCCGTTTTCATCCCGCACAACAATGTTCGACGCCTGCGGAGCGCCCATCATAACGGCGAGCGCCTGCCCCGACATGTTAAACACCAGGGCGACGATCAGCAGCATGCTGATCCATTTTTTTAAACCTCTCATTGCAACCCCTCTTTTATGATAAAAATAAACAGGTCATCATCATGCCTGCAACATCGGCGCATAACAATCAACACCTTTCCCACTGCTCGGCCGCCATCTGCAGGATCTCGTCAAAGGCCAGCTCTGTATCCCCCCAGCGGACAAATATCCCGTCGGTACACACACTGTTCCAGACCTCATCGTTCCTCAGGGGGCGGAAACGGATGCCCTGCAGCCTGTTTTGCATATCCAGGAGCACCACGCTCCCCGTGTCAAATTCCACCCGCAAAACATGATCCTTCAGCGGATATACCGCCCTGATGGGCCTGACGCTCATTGCTCCACCTCCAATACGATGATTCGCGTAAACTCTGTGCGCATGATCTATAGAAAGTATACAAAAATCTGCCCGCCATGTATTGATACCAAAAGTACCGTTTGCGGCAAATTCACTTACCCTTCGCCGGAAGTGTCTGCGCATATCAGACCCTGCCTTACCTGCTCGACCGTATCCTGAATGACTTTTTCTGCAATGGCGTGTAGCTTCACTTTCTGCACGGCAGCAAGTACCTGCGCGCATTTTTCCTCCGGAACGCAGTAAATTTTCATACAGCAGCTCAAAAAGCGTGCGAGCTTATGCTCCATGGTGAAATACACATCACATTTTTTGGCCATATAGCCGCGCATAATGCTGCCGCTTGCGATCTCCAGCTCATAAAAATCCTTTGCCTCCGCCCCCGGCATATAGGGCGAAAAGATAGCCTGCAGCTTTTGCGCCGTGCGCTGATAGATATACTCCGAAGTCGTTGGCAGGGAGTAGGCCATCACATATACGTCGCGCAGCGCCTCGCTCAGCTCCGTAATATGGAGCTGCAGGGCCGTCTCCACCCCGTACAGGAGCAGCGGATCCCGCACGCCGGCAAGAAGTGTGTCCGTCTCTGCAAACTGTTTGTCAAATACATACGCAATGAGCGCGTACAGGATGGCTTCCTTATCCCGGAACGCGCGGAAAAACGCGCTGTGCGTCATCCCCGCCATCTCGGAGATCTGCGAGATGGTCGTGTTCTGATATCCATTTTGTAAAAACAGCGTCACTGCCGCCTGCATCATTTTAGCCTTCGTCAGCCGCCCGTCGGATTTTCTCCCCCGTTTTTCCATTTTGAATCTCCTGTTATCGGCTTTTTATATCGCTGTTGCGCATAAAACTCCCATCGCAACCAAAATTCGGACTATAGTCACAATATAGCATAATCATCCCCCGCGCGTCAAGATTTGCGCAATCGATATATGCAAATTTCAAGGCATTACTGAGACAGTTTTTGCTCGGCATTTTCCCCCTCCATCGTATAAAAAACAGCAGAATCCAGAAAAGCTGACAAATCTTCAGCCATCCTGATCCTGCTGCAAAAAAATTCTGTATGCATAAAAACATCTGCAGACCATTTTTTATGCGCATGTGCGGCCATCGCCCACAGGACGCGGCGCGCAAATAAAATCCGTTTTTCATTGCTCTGCAATCAACAATTGCAAAACAGAAGTGCCTGAGCGGATGCCGGTGTCCGTTCTCCCCTGCTCATGGCCCCTCGTGCTGGCTTTGCGCGAACAGCTCCCCCAGGCGTTTGCGCTTGTTTTTTGTTTCACCGTCCAGCCCAAGCTTACTGAAAATACGGTTGAGGTGCCCTTTAACCGTATTTTCGGACAGAAACAGCGCTTCGGCAATCTCCCGGTTGGAGCGGCGCGCAGCCGCCATGCGCGCGATCTCCAGCTCGCGCCCGGAAAGGCCGAAATCCGGCGCATCCGCCAGGTATGTTTCCAGCGCCTTACCGCGCACGCGGCGAAAGTGCTCGCAAAGGTCCAGAATCCGCGCGCACGCATCCGTAAAACGCCCCTGCGCCATCAGCTCCCGCAGCTGAATGGAAATATGATCCGAGCACTGCACAAACGGCATAATGATCCCATCGGGCGCCGCCAAGGCCAGTGCGCGGGAAAGGTGCTCCATCGCCCGCGCGCGGCGCCTGAGCTTATCGAGCGCGGCGGCGAGCTGGATTTCCAGATAAATCTCCGCATACAGGTTCGGATAC
>CAKTWY010000167.1 GCA_934630445.1 uncultured Eubacteriales bacterium | reverse complement strand
TGGTAACGCCTTTCATAAGCGCTTCAGCAGGATTCTGAAGGGTACGCATGGCGTCAAGCGCAGTTTGAATGTCAAAGCAATAGCTCTCCACTGCGGCATTCAGCGTGACGAGCTGGGCGATGCGGATTGTATAGCGGATACTCTCCTGGCCCTGCATGCGGTAGCGGTTAAATTCCATATAATTTGTGTGCGCCTCGATCTCTACACAATATCGTGTGCCCGCCTGTGCGCGCGGGGCGAGCAGTACCCGCGTTCGGGTGGCGCCCTGCGGCTCGAGATATGAGGTGATGGAGGACAGGATATGTCCATTTGCCCGCACGATGCCTTCGCCGCCGAATTCCAGTTCAAGCGCCAGCGTCTTTCCTTCGAAATGCTGCGGAACCGTGATCTCAGCCGCAAACCAGCGCGTAAAATTGTCATGGCACTCCCAGGTATCACCGATGCAAAAGGGCTTTTGATCGGCAGTGACCGGGCCGTAGTCGCTGCCGCCCAAATAGATGGCGCTGCGGCTGCTCCATTGCGGGATGAGGAGCACATCGTCGTGAATGAAGTGCTTTAACTGCCTGAGCTTCCTCTCGATAATGCCGTCTTTGCTGAAGTACATAGGCTGCATTCCTTTCTGTGTAGATATCTGTCACGCAGCGTATTCAGGATCGCTGCATAGCGCGTACCGAAAATGACCGTCGGAACGAAAAAAACGACGTGTTTCCCATTTGCGTTTGATATAACATCATTGTATACATGTCGAATGAATATGTCAATAACAATAAAAATAATATATCTATATATAATACATATTGACATAATTTGAGCAGGGGGATATGATGAGAATAATCAACTGCATGGGTGCTTTTGAGAGAAGATCAAAGAAGGGATGATGGAATGATGGAGATTTTTACCCCCAGACGATCATCTGTACCGGTACGCGCGGCGGTGTTCGACTGGGACGGCACAATATCGACCCTGCGCGAAGGATGGGAAGCGGTCATGCAACCGCTGATGATGGAAATGATCAACCCCACCCGTGTGAACGATCCGGTGCTTGAGGAAGAGATCGCGCGTTATATCGACGAGTCGACCGGAATACAGACCATTTTTCAGATGCAGTGGCTCTGCGCACGTGTGGAAAAAGAAGGGGCGCGCGAGGTGCTTGATGCGTGGGAATATAAGCGTATCTATAATGAGCGCCTTATGCAGGTTGTGAACAGTCGCATCCAAAAGCTATCCAGCGGACAGTTGCGTCCGGAAGACTATATGATAAAAGGGAGCGCTGATTTTCTGAAAGCGTTGGCGGACAGGGGAGTACGCATTTTTATTGCCAGCGGAACAGACAATGCCGATGTGGTGCGCGAGACAAAATGTCTGGGTCTGTATCCGTACTTTTCCGGTGTGCTTGGCGCGCCGGAGGGGAAAGCGGAGTGTTCGAAAGAAAAAGTGATCCGTGAACTCCTCGGCAGTCGTACCCTGCCGGCAGAAGGCCTTATCGTAGTCGGCGATGGCAAAGTGGAGATCCGTCTTGGAAAAGAGCATGGAGCGTATACCATAGGTGTGGCTTCCGATGAAAAACGCCTGTGCGGCGTCAACGCTGTCAAACGTGAGCGGCTGATTGGTGCGGGGGCTGACAGCATTGTCGGTGATTTTTTATGCGGGGCAGAGATCATGGAGCAATTATTTTTTTCGAACAGAATATGAGAGGAGGCGCTTTTGGTGCAGACAAATCATTTGGATTTTTCATCCGTAAGGACGGCCAGCGCAAAAAACAGGATCAATCTTGTCACGATCGACAATATCGCAAAACCGGATGTGGATCCTGTTCCGAAGTGGGAGAACGCTGATTTTGAGACGCTTGTTGAACGCATCATCGCAGCGCGGAGGGCTGGCCGGCCGGTCATCCTGTCTTACGGCGCGCATGTGATTAAATGCGGCCTTTCGCGCTATTTGATCGAGCTGTTGAAGCGCGGATGGATTACGCATATCGCCTCCAACGGCGCGGGAAGTATCCATGATTTTGAGCTTGCATACCTGGGCGGCACGTCTGAAGATGTGCCCACTGCAATCGAGGATGGCTCGTTTGGCATGTGGGAGGAGACCGGACGCTGGATGAATGAGGCGATCCAGTACGGCGCGAAAAATAACATTGGGTATGGCGAGTCGCTCGCGCGCTATATGGACGCCTATCCGGAGCGCTTTCCGCACAGGGAGGACTGTGTGCTCTATCAGGCGTACCAGTATGGCGTGGGCGCGACATACCATATCGCGCTTGGTACAGATATCATCCACCAGCATCCAATCGTTGATTTTGGCGCCATTGGCAAGGCATCCGGTATTGATTTCCATAAGATGTGCGGCGCAGTGTCACAGCTGGACGGAGGCGTATATATGAATTTCGGTTCGAGCGTTATCGGGCCGGAGGTGTTTCTCAAAGCGCTGTCCATTTCGCGCAATCTGGGGTATGCTACATACAATATCGTTACGGCAAATTTTGATTTGGTCGATCTCGGGGATTTCCGCAGCAAGATTGGGTATTCGGACCCCAACTACTATTACCGTCCGCGCAAAAATATTGTAAACCGGCCGACCAGCCGGGGCGGGCAGGGATGGCATTTTGTCTGCGATCATCACGTCAGCATCCCCAATCTTTATCTGCGGCTGAAGGAGCAGGAGGTGTGCCTGCATGACAATTGAGAGGACGAAAACGCCCGGGCGTGCCGCGCTTTTGCAGTTGCTCGATCAGGCCGGCCATGCGCGTGTTGGCCTGCTCGGCGATCTGTGCCTGGACGCTTACTGGCTCGCAGATATGAAGCGGAGCGAGCTGTCGCGCGAGACGCCGCATTACCCTCTGCCGATTGTGGAGGAGCGCATGTATCCCGGGGCGGGCGGAAATGTGGCGGCAAACATCGCTGCGCTTCGGCCGGCGGCGCTGTATGTGATCGGCGCCATCGGCTGTGACTGGCGCGGCGACGCACTGGAACGCGCTCTGCACGTCCATGGTGTGGAAACAGGATGTATCGTCAGAAGTGATAAGATCATTACAAACGCTTACTGCAAGCCGCTGAGAAAGGGCATTTCGGACACGGTCTACGAGGATCCCCGCATCGATTTTGCTAATGACCGGGATTGTCCGCGCGAGGTGGAGCGGCAGATATTGGAGAATCTGGATGCGGTGGCGCAAAAGGTGGATGCCCTGTGCGTAAGCGACCAGTTTTCTTACGGCATCATTACGCCTGCCGTGCGCGCTCATCTGATCGCACTTGCCGGGCAGGGTCTGCTTGTGATCGTCGACAGCCGCGACAGGATCTGCGAATACACCGGCGCCATCCTGAAGCCCAATGAACTGGAAGGGCGCAGAGCCGTCGGGCGGGCGGGGCCGATCGATGGAGACGCGTTGGAAGAGTATGCCCTTTGCGCCAAAGAGCTTGCGCGCCGCAATCGTGCGCGCGTATGCATGACGGTCGGCGCACGGGGAAGCCTGCTTGCAGATGAGAACCGCGTCGTACACATTCCGGCGCATCCGCTTAAGGGTCCGCTTGACATATGCGGAGCAGGCGATACCTTCCTTTCAGCATTCACGGTTATGACGGCGGCAGGCGCACCGGCAGAAGCTGCGGCGTGGGTGGGCGGCATGGCATCCGAAATCACCATCCGCAAGATCGGCGTCACCGGCACGGCGAGCCGGGAGGAGCTTCTGGCATACGCCGACGTGCAGGAATGAAACCGCGCTTGACAGATGTCCGCATGGGAAATATACTGTAACGTATATGGATAAAAGCAATTCCGGGGAGAGAAAACCACCGCATAGCGGCTTCGGTTTCGGGAGGAACAGATGGGAAAAGTGTTGCTGTACGCCAAGATATCAGGCGATTTGAAAACGAAAATCATATCCGGGGAGTATGGCGAAGGGCAGAGGCTTCCGACCGAGCAGGAGCTGCAGGCGGTTTACCATGTCAGCCGCATTACAGTGCAGAAGGCGATGGAAACGCTTGCGGCCGAAGGGCTTGTAACGCGGATACCCGGGCAAGGTACTTTTGTCAAGCGGGCGGCTCCTCTTACGAAGGCGGCGCCCAGCGTGCAGAAAGGCGGCCTTATCGGTCTGGTGATGTCCGGCTATGACGGCGCATTTGGAAATGTGTTTACTGAAGCGGTGATTGTAGAGGCAAGACAGCACGGCCTTTACGTCGTATGCGGTACAAACTATACCTCGCAGGACGAGGAAACGCAGATCATCCGCGCCTTACTTGACAACCGCGTCAAGGGCTTGATTGTGATGCCGGTGTATGATAAGTTTTACAATGCTGAGATCCTCCGCCAGGCGACGGGCGGCTTCCCGATGGTTTTTGCGGACCGCTATCTCGAGGGTGTGCCTGTGCCGTATGTTGTCAGCGATAACGAGATGGCGGCGATTAAAGCAGTGCAGCATCTCTCCTCACTGGGGCACATGAATATTGCGCTTGTGTCCTCTCTTCCGACGACGACAGCCATCAGGCAGCGGAGCGACGGCTTCTATAAATCATATACAATGGTTGAAACGCCGCTGCAGTCGCGCTTTGTCATCGACGATATCGTTTGCACTATGCCTGGCAACGATAGCTGTGAAAACAGGCGCGCAGATATTGAAAAGCTCAAGGCCTTTTATCGCGAACATCCGGAGGTTAGCGGGCTGGTGTGCATCAATTATCCGGTTCTCAAGCTCTGCGAAGAGGCTGCCGCAGAGCTGGGGCTACGCATTCCGGACGATCTGTCCATTGTGACGTTTGACACGCCCGAAGGGCAGAAAGACGCCGCATTCTATACACACATCCGCCAGGATGAGAAGGAGATGGGCATGCAGGCGGTCAGGATGCTTTGCGCGCTTTTGGATGGGGAACAGCCGAATACACAGCCGCCCCGAATTTTGCTGCAAGCGCAGCTGTGTGCGGGAAGTTCTACCAAAGAAGTGATGCTCGCCTGAGTATTCGGCGCCGATATAAAGGAAAAACCTGTGTTCAAAACGCAAAACACCGTTTGGACGGAATTTTTCCAGCCTTACCGCATTACCATATCCGGTTGCGGTGTTTTGTTGCTGACAATATAGACTTTTAAAACGCCCCGGCCGTTATTTCCGTGGAGGGAGAATAACGGCCGGGGCGTTTTTGCACTGCGGCGCGGGAATTGCCCGGCAGGTCAGGTCTTTGAAGCGGTGGGATCGACAATGCGCACAGGAATGGATACATGCTCGTCAAAAAAATCAGGCGAATGAATCTGCCTGAGGATCAGGCTGGCTGAGGCAGCGCCGATTTCGTTGAAATCCTGTTCGGCGGTCAGCAGAGGAAACGGGGATGCCGCGGGATAGATGCTGTCAAACGTTGCAAAGATAAAATGTTCCGGCAGGACGATGCGCTTCTCGTTCATATATTCTGCGATGGTATGGAGGACCACGCCGTTACAGACGAAGAGCGCGGTGATGCCGCCCTCTTCAGGCT
>CAKTWY010000166.1 GCA_934630445.1 uncultured Eubacteriales bacterium | reverse complement strand
AGATGGACGTGCGCAAGGTCCGCAGCTATTTAAAGGAGCACCCCGAACTGCTGAGATAAAAGCGACAGAAGCCGGCGGGGCGGAAAGCATTTGCTTTCCGCCCCGCCGGCTTTATAAAAACGGGAGGATATCCCTTCCGTTCACGCGTTTTTTACCGCGGAGGCGATGCGGATTTTCAGCACGATGCTCTCGCCCTCCTGCTCGCGCTCGCATTCCGCCGATACCCCCGAGCGGCGCATGGTATCGACCGCGCGGTTTACCGTGTTCAGAAAAAGCCGCACATCGCGGATGACGGGGAATGGGCGCGCCGCGCGCGTTTCTTTTTTCGGCGTGAGGAGAGACTCGATATATTCCTCCGAAGCGCTGACGTTCAGCCCGCGCCGGATGATCTCTTCCAGCGCCCTGCGCTGTTCATCGTCTTTTAGCCGCAGGAGCGCCCGGGCATGGCGTTCGCTCAGGCCCGCCTCCCGGATGCGCTGCATGACCTCATCCGGGAGCTTCAAAAGGCGAAGCTTGTTTGCCACGGCCGACTGCGTTTTGCCCACGCGCCGCGCCGCCTCCTCCTGCGTCAGGCCGAACTGGTCGACCAGACGGCGGAAGCCGTGCGCCTCTTCAAAAAAGTCAAGATCGCGCCGCTGCAGGTTTTCCACCAGAGCGATCAGCGACGACTCGCGCTCATCCGCACAGATGACGATGCAAGGCACTTCCGTCATGCCGCAGACCATTGCCGCACGCAGCCGGCGCTCGCCTGCGATCAACTCATAGCCCTGTGCGGCGCGGCGCACGATGAGCGGGTTGATGATGCCGTAAAGGCGCACGCTCTCGGCCAGCTCCGAGATGCCGCCGTCGTCAAACACAGTACGGGGCTGATACGGGTTTCGGCGAATCTGGCTGATCTTGATATTTTTCGAAACCTTCTGGGCCGTTTCGCGGTTACTTTTTAATAGCAGCATAACGGTTCGCTCCTTTGTACGGTGAGATTCCGTCTTTTACCCGGCGGGAAATACGCTTTTTGTGAGATTTCCTGCAGTTTCCCGCCAGGATGGGATAAAATTCCTTTTTTCTTTTATCTGTATTTTACACCGCATGTCCGGGTCTGTAAATGAAAACAGCGCGACAAAACACAACATATTGTTTACATAATATTTCCGATAACATGATATAGTATTTCCTGGAAGCGGAAAAGCGCACAATCAGGAAAGAGGCGTCTGATTTTGTCGCATTGCGCAATACGGTTTTTGTTATATGCCGCCCGTCTGCATCGTTCATAAAATATTTATTGTAAATACAATCAAAAAATGGTACAATAACCGCAGCGCGGATCATTGCTCCTGCGGCTGAACGTCCTTGCGCGAACCGAGAAAAACAGGCGGTACAAGGCTGTGCGGCTTGCGATACGGCCTGAGGCCGCGACTGATCGGGTTTTCCGGCTTCCGGACGCGCGTTCCGCGAATAAAATGAAGGTGGTTTTTAAGACATGAGAAAGTTCCTGCGTATATGCGCGCTTGCGCTGGCAGCGTCCATAGCGCTGCTTTTTACCGCATGCTCTGACGATGGCAAGACGGTTATGACGGTCGGAAAGGTGAAGGTTCCCGCGAGCGAGTACGCGTATTATATCAAGAGCACGCTTTCTTCGCTGGAGGCTTACGGCTTGGATATTTCCGCGCTCGGTGAGGAGGAATACAAGTCGCTTGAAGATTCGTTTAAGGAAAATGCTTACGCCCAGTGCGTGAGAAGTGCCGTCGTTCAGAATAAGGCGGAAGAGCTCGGGCTCAAGCTCACGTCGGATGATAAAAAGCAGCTGAAAGAAAACAAAAATAACGTTATAGCGCAGATGGGCGGGAACGCCGCATTTAAGCAGCAGCTCACCGCCGCCGGCATGCCGGAAAGTTTTTTTGACAAGATGAGCGAAATTTCTCTTTTGTATGAAAAGCTCTATACACATTATTACGGCGAGGCAGGGGAGTTTGCACTGACGCAGGAGGAAGTGCGCACCTATTTTGAAGAAAACTACGTTACAGTAAAACATATTCTCAGAAAGACGATTGACGATTCCAATGCTCCGCTTTCGGATGAAGCTGCCGCACAGAAAAAGGAAGAGGCCGACGCGCTTTATACTGAAATTATGGCCGGCGCTGATTTTGACACGCTGATGAAAGAAAATACGGAGGATCCCGGTCTTGCAACAAACCCCAACGGCTATACCTTCTCGCAGGACGAGAGCTACGACCCGGTTTTCAAACAGAAAGCGTTCGAGCTGGAAATTGGCGAAGTCAGCGAGCCGGTGCTTGGCAGTTCAGGGTATCACATTATCAAGCGCGTGCCGCTGGATGAGACATACTGGACGGAGAAAGAGGCCGAGCTTACCGCCATGATTGCGCAAAATGCGCTTGAAGACAAGATTCGGGAGTGGACGGAAGGCTATGAGATTACCAAAACCGAAGAGTACGACAACATAACGCTCAAAAATATCGACCTGTATTAAAAGGATGAGACGATAAAAGCGTGCGCACCGTTTCGCGGTGCGCACGCTTTTTATGTGCCGTGTACGGGCGCTTTTTCAGGCGGCCTGTCCATTCCTTGCCGCAGGTTACTGGATTTTAACGAACTAACCAGGGCGTGCCGTTAAACCGGGCTTGTGCAGGTTCTGCTTTGACAAACTGAGAGGGAGATGCTTTAAGCATCTCTCTCAGCTTGTCAAAAAAGCCCTTCGCGCCGCAGCGCGGATGAAATAAACAAAAAAGTCAGGACATGCGCCTGACTTTTTTGACAGCCTCAGAGGGAGATGCTGAAAGCATTTCCCACTGAGGCATTGGCAGTACGATACCAAGAGGCAGGAAAGCGATATTCTTTCCTGCCTCCTGGCCGTAAAGTAAATACTATTTCACATATGTGTCGCAGAAACGGTGAAGCATTGCGGCCACCTGCGCCCGCTCCGCGTTACCCTTCGGGTTCAGAAGATGATCACCCACGCCGTTTACAAGACCGTTTGCATTTGCCCAGGCAATCGCATCGGCAGCATAGCTGCTGATTTCACCCTGATCCGCAAATTTGGTAAGCTCGGCTTTCTTCGTCACATCATAACCTTTATAATCAGCATAACGATAGAGGAACGCAGCCATCTGCTCACGGGTGATCGCGTTATCCGGACCGTATTCACTTTTGCTGCAGCCGTTTGTGATACCGTTAGCCGCCGCCCAAGTGATTGCATCTTCGTAATAAGAGCCGGCCTTTACATCAGCAAACGGGCAATCGCCTGCAACGGCAGGTTCATTTTCCAAACGATAGAGAATGGTAACGATCATTCCTCTCGTAGCGGTTCCAGCCGGCGTAAAGGACGTCTTTTCGGTACCGTTCATCAGGCCGTTTTCATAGACGTATTTCACATCGCCATAGAACCAGTCTTTTTCAGCCACATCGGTAAATGGCATCGCTTCCTGCGCCTTTTTAACAAAGACTGCCGAAATCGTTACGTCAGAGGACGGCATTTTGAATTGATAGGTGCTGTCGCTGTTTTTCGTCAAGTCGACTTCGCTGCCTTTAGCGTCGGCAACAGTCAGTTCATCCAGCATGTATCCTTCATCGGGTTTCACTGTGATTTTAATGACATCGTCTGCCGAGGCGCTCTTATCAGAAACGGTCACACTGCCGTTTTCAATATCGCCGTCCACCGTTACGGCATAGCGGCTGTTGCCGCTGCCGCCACCGATACCGGAAGAGGGAGTATGGAATACCGGAGTTGCTGCAACAGTGTTTCCTGTTTCAGCTAACTTTGTAAGAAGAGCGTCGGTTAACGTCTTATAAGTACCGTCAACACCGGCAAACTTCCAACCGATGAAGCTCTTGCCTGCAGGCGCCTCAGCGGTCGGGAGGTCTTTGTTTACATCATCCGGTTCATAAGGTGTTGCCTCGCCTAAATTGATGCCGTCCTTATCGGTAAATTGAACGGAAGCAGTGCGGGTATCGACCGTGAACATAAATGGACTGAAACCGTTGGTGGTAAAGGTTGCGGTGTAAACAAACGGATCTTCCGTTGCGCCTGTACCTGTCTTTGTTACATCGGCTTCATAGGTTTCCGTTGTCGTGCCTTTGGTGTGAACGACGAACAGGTAATTCATATCATCGTCGCTGATAAAGCCGTCAGGCAGCTGAAAGCTGATCGTGATCTGAGCGTCCTTTGCCATCGGTAATGGCTTGTTTTTCGATACAACAGCCGCATTTTGGTCTGCACCTTCTGTAATCAATTCACCGTCTGCCGGGGTTTCATCTTTGACAACAAGCAGATTATACTTCGGCAGAATGTCTACTTCCAACTGCTTCTTTTCAGGAGTAGCAGTGTAGCTCTTGGCTGTAATGTCCATATAAGGCTGAATAACCATCTTGATGTCTGCGGCTGTACCGGTTTGCTCTACACCAAGCTCGGCCTGCGCTTTTGCAAGACCATCCGCCACATCCTGGTCCGAAACAGCTGATCCGTCGCTCGCTGCAATACCGGCGGCAGCGTCTAAGCCGGTGGAAGTTGCCTGTTTAATTGCATCTGCAACTTTGACCTGATCGTCTGCGTTAATCTTTTCTACATTCGGCGTCGTAGGCGCAGCTGGCGCGGGATGCACTTCGGCATCGCCCACCTTTCCGGCATCTACTACCATATACAGATAATCGGTTTTGTCGTTTTTTACAACCATTTTGCCGCTTGCCAGATATTCTCCGGGGTTGTTGCTGAAATAGCCGCCGGTAATTTCAATGCCAGCTGTAACTTCCGCTGTTTTCGGATTCGGTCCGTATGTATCGTCAATAATGATTTCACCGGAAACCTTCGCCTCATCCGAAATATTGATATTGATTTCCTGATTATAAGCGCTGTCTTTCCCACTGCCAATATCATAAATGGCAACAGCTCTGTGGGCGTTTCCGTTGATTGTTCCGCCCGTGATGTTGATATTGGTTGTGGTTCCATACTGCTCGTTGTCGGATTTATATGTGCCGCCCCAGATATAAACAGCGTCTCCGATCCAGGCAGAACCACCCCAATCCCAGTAATCCTCCATTGGATCCGCCGCCTGGTCTTCCCTCATGCCGTTGATTGTTCCACCGCTTATCTCTATCTGACCCATACGGGCAGATATGCCGCCGTTGAGCGTACCGCCCGATACTTTCAGATTGGCCTGACCGGGCATATAAATTGCTTCACTTTTTTTAGAGTCCAGCAAACCGCCTTCAACGATAAAATTCATATCGCCTGTTGTGTTGTTCCCGGCAAGGGATGCCATTCCCGACTCGATGGTACCGCTTTTCACTGTAACGGTTCCGCCGTTTATGGCCATAATGCCATACTCGTCGGAAATCAATTTACCCGTCTTTTCAGCACTGCTGTCAATCAGTGTAAAGGATCCTTCGTTGATACTGATCGCTGGATTATCACCTCTGTTTTTACTCAAATTTGAAGTGATCGTCCAGCCATTCAAATCAAGTGTAATATCCTTATTTGCAATGTTAAAAATTTGTGTTGATTCCACATCTTTCAGCAGCTTTACAATTTCCCCGGGATCAGCCGCATCCAGGGCGTCCTTCAGC
>CAKTWY010000165.1 GCA_934630445.1 uncultured Eubacteriales bacterium | reverse complement strand
ACGGCCATGTGCCGTCTTCGACGGCATGGCCATGATTTTTTCGCGCCGTCTCGGAGAGACGGCATGCGTGTGATACAATCGCCGCTTTGCGGCTATTGTATTATATTTTCTAAGGCATGTAAAATCAAATAAAAGGCGCGGATGCGGCTGTGTTATGGTATTGACTTTTACGTGCCTTGGTGTAAAATAATATGTGCAATGCACATATTGTGTGCCATGCACATAACAGAACAAAAAAGGCGGTGCGTTCATGAAATTGCAAAGATCAGCCTGCATTGAACCGATGTACAGCGAACTTCCCTTCCTTGACAGATTCCAGGCGGCGAAAGACGATGGATTTGATTTCGTTGAGTTCTGGAGCTGGACGGATAAGGACCTGGACGCCGTGAAAGCGGCGGCGCAGAAAGCGGGCATCGGCATTGCCGGCTTTAACGGAGACGCGGACTATTCGCTGGTCGACCCCACGCATAAGGCGCCGTATCTGGCGTTCCTGCGCCGTTCGGTGGAGGCTGCGCAGAAGCTTGGCGCACGCAGCGTTACCATCCATTCCAACGCGCTCGGCGACGGCGGCATCGTGGTGAATCACTATGATGAGCTCAGTGATACCGTGAAGCTCTGCTCCATGTATGATATGCTGCTTGCGTGTGCAAAGATGGCTGAGGAGAGCGGTATCCAGATGAACCTGGAAGCGCTGAATATCACAACTGATCATGTCGGCAATTTCCTGAAGCATACGCAGATGGCGGCGGAGATGACGCGCCTGATCGGTTCGCCGAAGCTGAAGATCCTCTATGACGTATATCACATGCAGCTCAACGAAGGGAGCCTGTGCGATAACATCCGCGCATATGGCGATCAGTTCGGACACATCCATGTGGCCGATGCGCCGGGCCGTCACGAGCCGGGCACGGGTGAGATCAACTATCGCAATATCTATGCCTGCCTGGAGGAGATCGGATATCAGGGCATCGTCGGCTATGAGCTGATGCCCGCCACCACCACCGCAAATGCGGTGAAGGCGATCATGAAGGACTGAGTGCCGACCGGCGTCTCCTGTTGAAAAAGAAAAATCGGACCGGAAGGGCTTTTCGAAAGCACATCCGGTCCGGTTTTTTTATTGCTCCGCAATAAAAATTCTCGATCTCATTGACGCGCGTCTCGTCCTTGCGGGCAACCACCGCGCATGCGAATAAAAAATAGCCGCAGGCTGTTTTTATGTCTTTTTTACAAATTCTTTTTTACAGTTGGGGCAGGTGATCATGATCTTCCCTTTACCGCGCGGCACGCGCAGCCGCGACCCGCAGCCGGGGCATTTGAAAAAGCGGTGCGTCTTCCCTTCGCGCAGCGCTGTGGAAAGCGAGCGGAAAAAGGCAGGCACTTTGCCCCAGAAGCGCATGAAAAACGCGTTCTCCCGGCTGCGCTTTTCATTGTTTTTCGAGAAGATGCGCCAGACGCATACGGCAAGCAGCAGCGTTGAAAGCAGCGACAAAAGCGGCAGACGGAAAACAGCGGAACAGAACTGTACGGCCATGCTCACGATCAGGATAAAAAAGGTGAGCTGATCCGGGCCGTGGCGGCCGTACATGAAGCGATAAAGCCAGTTCAAAAAATTACCTCCAGTGAATCTTGATCTTTGCTTTAAGCATAGCACAAGTGCGCCCGGCAAACAACGCCGCCCGCGCAAGATTCTAAAAAAATTCACAGTTGGGCGCGGCGCGCCATTTACGCTGCGCTGCATGTGTGATACAATAGCCGCAGAGCGGCTATTGTATCACACGCATGCCGTCTCTCCGAGACGGCGCGAAAAATCTTGGCCGTTCCGTCGGAGACAGCACATGGCCGTTGTAACATGACTTTTGGTCGTGATAGAAGCGAAAAAACAACATCCCGCAAGGAGGCTGAAAAAATGAGACGAAAGCTCTGCTGTATGGTGATCGTGCTTGCACTGATGCTGCACCTGCTGCCGCAGCCGATGCTCGCTTCGGCGCTGGACGCCGGCAGCGGCGTGGAGGCATTGTCTGTCAGCGAAGCCGGAATCGAATGGATAAAAGAATTCGAAGGCTTTTCCGGCACCGCGTACGAAAGCGGCGGGCAATGGTACATAGGGTATGGAATGAGCTGCGCGCCGGAGGACTATCCGAACGGCATCACCGAAGAGGAAGCCGACGCGCTGCTGCGCGAGAAGCTTGCCTCCTGCAGCGACACGCTGAACGCATGGCTGGAAAGTATCGATTTTTCCGCATCTCAGACGCAGTTTGACGCGCTGGCCAGCTTCACCTACAGCTTCGGCGACGTGTGGATGCGCATGGACTGCCAGCTGGCACAGCTGCTGAAAGCCGGCGGCGCGGACGCAACCGATATCGCGTTTGTCAACGCCTTCGGCATCTGGTGCCATGAAAACAAAACGATCCTGCCGCCGCTCATCACACGGCGTCTGGCAGAGGCGTGCCTGTTCTTATACGGCGACTACAGCGGCGAGCGCTCCGACGATTTTTCCTATCTGACACTCGACACGGACGGCGGAGACGTGGAGCGCGACATCGTCTTTTACGAAAAAGGCCGGCCGTATGGCGAGCTGCCGGAGGCTGAAAAGGATGGATCCATCTTCTCCGGCTGGGCGGACGAGACCGGCGCCGTACTCACGCCGGATGCCATCGCCGGGCCGCCTGTGGCACTCACCGCCATCTGGACACAGGAGGCACCGTGGGTCAACCCCTATTCCGATATGACGGAGAACGACTGGTTTTACGAATATGTCGCCGACCTGAGCCGTTCAGGCGTCATCGGCGGCTATCCGGACGGCACGTTCGGCCCCGCCAATGCTGTGACGCTGGGCGAGGCGCTCAAACTCATCCTGCTCGCTTCCGGACGCGACGCGCAGGCCCCTGCGGGCGGTCACTGGGCGGGCGGTTACCTCGCTCTGGCGAAGAAGGAAGGCATCCTCGGCGCGAACGACCCGGACGATCCGGACGGTGCGGCCGACCGGCTGCTGATCGCCCGCATCGCCGCCAAAGCGCTCGCGCTCTCCCCCTCTCAGGCGGATTCTCCGTTTGCCGATACACAGGACGGATATGTCCTCGCGCTCTATGAAGCCGGCATCGTCAACGGCGACGGCTCCGGGCAGACGCTTGTGTATCATCCGGAGAGCAGCATCACCCGCGCGGAAATCAGCGCCATCATCTGGCGCATCCAGAATACGGACGTTCACGCCGGGCAGATCCAGTACAAATCCTATTGGGTGGATATCCTTGAGGACGTACCGGTAAATACCTATGACGCGGCGTGCTTTTCTCTCTCCGACGGACGCATGCGCTATGACGCGCCCGGTGTGGACACCCGTACCGGTATCGACGTGTCCGTCTATCCGGGCGATATCGACTGGGAGGCCGTCAAAGCGGACGGCATTGACTACGCGATCATCCGGCTGGGCTTTCGCGGCTACGGCTCGACGGGCAGCATGAATCTGGATGAAAACTTTATCGCCAATATTGAGGGGGCCACTGCCGCCGGGCTCGACGTCGGCGTCTACTTCTTCTCCCAGGCGATCACGCCGGAGGAAGCAAGGGAGGAGGCTGAGTTTGTGCTGCATTACCTGGAAGGCTACGAGCTGACCTATCCGGTCGTATTTGACTGGGAAGTGATCGGCAAGACGACGGCCCGCACCTACGGGCTCGACACGCGCACGCTCTGCGAAAGCGCCAACGCTTTCTGCAGCATGATCGAGGACGCGGGCTATCAGGCGATGATCTATATCACCAGCTACGCCGGATACGTCAAATACGACCTCAGCGAGGTGTCGGAGTACGACCTCTGGTTTGCGCAGTATGCTGACGTGCCGACCTTCTACTACGATTTTGCAATGTGGCAGTACTCCTCCTCCGGCCGGGTAAACGGCATCCGCGGCGACGTGGACATGAACATCAGCTTTGTCGACTACGCAAAGAACTGAGCGGGCGCGCGGGCGCACGCCGGGCTTTTCAAAAAAGGGCGCGCCGCTTCTGCGGCGCGCCCTTTGATATGGATTTGAAATCTCTGGCTCTGTCACCGGTCCCATTTTTTGCACAGGGCGATGATCTGATCAGCAAATTTGGCAAGATCCTTGTTCGCGCCGTGCTCGTTCCTCTGGATCACGGTGAGCAGCTGCTGTCCCGCGGCCCACAGGCGCGTAAAGGACGAAGACGGACGGTATGGGCCGCGCTCCGGCTTCGGCCGCTCAATGGGCTTCGTGCCGTGATCCAGGCATTCGCCCGTGATCAGATCATAACACGCGCCGAAATCCGGCGCCGTCGCGGGCGTTTTCATCTCGTCGTTCACCAGCGCGGCGAACCGGTCGCAGACGGTGCTCTCCCCGTGCACGATAAAAACGCGCTTCGGCTTTTTCTCCAGCGCGGCCAGCCAGCGCTTCAGCCCCGCGCGGTCGGCATGTCCGCTGATGCCCTCAAGGCGGATGATCTCGGCGCATACGTCGATCTCCTCATTGAAGATCTTTACCGTCTCCGCGCCCTCGAGCAGGATGCGTCCAAGCGTGCCCACCGCCTGAAAGCCCACGAAAACGACCGTGCATTCATGCCGCCAGAGGTTGTGCTTCAGGTGGTGCTTGATGCGCCCCGCCTCGCACATGCCGCTTGCGGAAATGATGACCTTTCGCGCTTTGTCGTCGTTGATGGCGCGGCTTTCCTCCGAGGTGACGGCGGTCTTCAGCCCGTCAAAGGAGATAGGGTTGACGCCGCTCTGGATCAGGCGCATCGCCTCATGGTCGAAATAACCGGCCGTGTTCTCGTTGAAAATATGCGTCGCTTCGATGGCAAGCGGGCTGTCGACATATACGGAAAAGCCGTCGTACCCGCGCACCATGTGTTTTCCCTTGATCTCGCGGATAAAATACAAAAGCTCCTGCGTCCTGCCCACGGCAAAGGAAGGGATCACTACATTGCCGCCGCGGTCGAACGTGCGCTGAATGACCTCTGCCAGCTCGCGGGCGTAATCGGGCGGCGCTTCGTGGTCGCGGTCGCCGTAGGTCGACTCCATCACCACATAATCCGCCCGTTTCAAATACTGCGGGTCGCGGATGAGCGGCTGGTTCAGATTCCCGATGTCGCCGGAAAAAGCGATGGTGCGCGCCTCGCCCCGCTCCTCGGCGAAGACCTCGATGCTCGCCGACCCGAGCAGGTGCCCGACGTCGGTAAAGCGCACGCGCAGGTCCTCCGTCAGCTCGACCACCTCGCCATAGCGCACGGGAACAAACAGCTCCAGGGCGCGCTCGGCATCTTCCATGGTGTAGAGCGGCTCTTCCACACGCTTGCCCGCGCGCTTGTTTTTCCTGCTTTTCCACTCGAATTCAAACTCCTGGATGTGCGCGCTGTCGCGCAGCATGATCGCGCACAGATCGCACGTCGCGCCCGTGGCGTACACCTTTCCGCGAAAGCCGAGCTTGGCCAGATACGGGATGCGGCCCGAATGGTCGATATGCGCGTGCGTGAGCAGCACATAATCGATATCCCCCGGAATAAGCGGCACCTCCTGATGTTCGTATTCGTCCGGCCCCTGCTGCATGCCGCAGTCGATGAGGATCTTTTTGCCGCACGCCTCCAGATAATGGC
>CAKTWY010000164.1 GCA_934630445.1 uncultured Eubacteriales bacterium | reverse complement strand
GCACATATTATACCATAAACGTTTTACGTTTATGGTATAATATGTGCAAAGCTGATATGTACGCTGGGATTGGGATAAAAAAGGCACCATCCCGATGTCAAATAGAAACGAGGAGGAAATATGGGCAAAATTGTGGTACTTGCTGAAAAGCCGTCCGTTGCTCGGGAGATCGCGCGCGTCATGGGTGCGACCGGTAAGCGCGACGGATATCTGGAAGGGCCGAAATATATCGTAACATGGGCGCTGGGGCATCTTGTGACGCTTGCCGAGCCGGAAGCATATGGAAAGCAGTACGAAAAGTGGGATCTTGAAACGCTGCCCATGCTGCCCAAAACGATGCAGCTTGTCGCTATCCGCGAGACGGCCAGGCAATTCGGTGTCGTGAAGGGCCTGCTCAAAAATGCGGAGGAGCTGATCATCGCGACCGACGCCGGGCGCGAGGGCGAGCTGGTCGCGCGCTGGATCATCGAAAAGGCGGGATACCGAAAAAAGATCATGCGCCTGTGGATATCTTCCCAGACGGACCGGGCCATCCGGGAGGGCTTTGCCCGCCTGCGGCCGGGCAGCGAGTACGAAAACCTTTACCAATCTGCCCGCGCCCGCGCAGAGGCGGACTGGCTGGTCGGGATGAATGTGACGCGCGCGCTGACCTGCAAATTCAACGCCCAGCTTTCCGCCGGACGCGTGCAGACGCCGACGCTGGCGATGATCGCCGCGCGCGAACGCGAGATTGCGGCTTTCGTTCCCAAAGAATATTACGGCGCTTGCGCGAAGGCCGGCGGCATCTCGCTTCTCTGGCGGTCGAAAACCGGCTCGCCGCAGACGTTCGAGCGCGCTGCGGCGGAAAATGCCGTGCGCGCCTGCAGGGGGAAAATGGCGAAGATCATCTCGCTGAAAAAGGATCTGAAGCGCGAGCCGCCGCCGCTTTTATACGACCTGACGGAGCTGCAGCGCGACGCGAACAAAAAATACGGCCTGTCCGCGAAGGAGACGCTCGGCCTGATGCAGCGCCTTTACGAGGAGCATAAGCTCCTGACCTATCCGCGCACCGATTCGCGCTATCTCAGTACGGACGTCGTACCGACGCTTTTGGAGCGCGTGAAGAGCGTGTCGGTCGGCGCCTATGCTCCGGCGGCGCGCGAAGTGGTGCGTCGGGGCGTGCGTGCCTCCAGGCGCTTTGTCGACGACGCAAAGGTGACCGATCACCATGCCATCATCCCGACCGAGCAGTATGTCGACCTCATGAGCCTGACGGCAGATGAAAAACGCGTGTACGACCTTGTGGTGCGGCGCTTTCTCGCGGTGCTGATGAGCGACTTTGTCTATGAGCAGACATCCGTCACGGTCGAGGCCGCGCATGAGCGTTTCACCGCGAAGGGGAAGATCACCAAAGAGGCAGGCTGGCGCGCGGTGTACGACACACGTGCCTTTGACGAGGACGAGCCGGAGGATGGCGAGCGCGAGCAGGCACTGCCGCAGCTTTCCCAGGGACAGAGCTTTCTCATTGACGACGTGCGCCTCACGACCGGGAAAACAAAGCCGCCTGCGCGCTATACCGAGGCGACGCTCCTGACAGCGATGGAACATCCGGCAAAATTCATTGCCGACGCCTCTCTGCGTCAGGCTATGGAGGCAATGAGCGGCATTGGAACGCCCGCCACGCGCGCGGATATCATTGAAAAGCTGTTTTCCTCCAGTTATGTCGAACGCCGGGGAAAGGAGATATTTCCTCTGAGCAAGGGTCTGCAGCTGATCGACATCGTGCCGGAGGACCTCAAATCGCCGGAGCTTACTGCAAAGTGGGAGCAGGAGCTGACGCTCATCAGCCGCGGCGCGCTGAAAAGCGAAACGTTTATTGCCCGCATGCGCGAATACGCCGCGCGTCTGACCAATGCGGTAAAGGTGTCAGGGGCGACTTACCGCCACGATAACATGACGCGTACGCGCTGCCCGCTGTGTGATAAATTCATGCTCGAGGTGAATGGAAAGCGCGGCAAAATGCTCGTCTGCCAGGACAGGGAGTGCGGATACCGGCAGAATCTCTCCATCCAGTCCAACGCAAGGTGCCCCAAGTGCCATAAGCGACTCGATATTGTGGGCGACGGAGAGAAGAAGCTGTACACCTGTAAATGCGGCTTCCGGGAGAAGTTCGACCGTTTTAATGAATATTTAAAGGAGAATCGCGCGGGTATGTCGCGCGCGCAGGTGCGCGATTTCATTGCGCGCCAGGAAGAAGCGTCCAAGAGCCCGTCGCCTTTTGCGGCGGCGCTCGAAGCGGCAAAGAAAAAGCAGGGCAGCTAGCGGCGCGCGCCTTTCTTACTGTGATTCATAAAACGGCATGAAAACACATGTATTTGTTATGAATCGGTGAACAATCCGCCCCCTCTATTGACGAAAAGAAGACGTGTTCGTATAATAGATATGTTGTATCAAGTGGGCCTGAACGGCATAAAGATAAGCAGTATGCCGGATCAATACCACGGCACATAAGGCCGCGCACGGCGCGGCAGTCAGGAGATCAATATGCATATGCCACTTTGCTCACGCTGCAAGAAGAATGTTGCAGTCGTGTTTATCACAAAAATTGAGGGCGGCGAGACGAAAAACGAGGGCCTGTGCCTGAAATGCGCAAGTGAACTCGGCATCGCGCCGGTAAACGACCTGATGCAGAAAATGGGCATTTCCGAGGACGACCTCGATCAGATCACGCAGGAGATGCTCAGCGCCAATCAGGACGCGGGAGAAGAAGAGCTCGTTCCCGCTGAGGATTCAAACGAGGATGACGAGGAGGACCGCAGCGCGAACACCGCGACCTTCCCGTTCCTCAATAAGATTTTTGGCGGACCGCCGGCGCAGCCCGGACCTGAGCGCGAGAAGCGCGCGGAGGAGGAAGAGCGCCAGGGCGATAAAAAGAAGAAAAAGAAGAAGTTTCTCGACAATTACGCGCAGAATCTCACCGACCGCGCGCGCCAGGGCAAGCTCGACCGCATTGTCGGCCGCGAGCGTGAGACGGAGCGCGTGATCCAGATCTTAAACCGCCGGCAGAAGAACAACCCCTGCCTGATCGGCGAGCCGGGCGTCGGCAAGACGGCTGTGGCAGAGGGCCTCGCGCAGAAGATCGCGGCGGGGGATGTGCCGGATAAACTGAAGAGCAAAGAAGTCTGGCTGCTCGATCTGACGGCGCTTGTCGCGGGCACGCAGTTCCGCGGCCAGTTTGAGAGCAGGATGAAGGGCCTCATCGACGAGGTCAAAAAGCTCGGCAATATCATCCTCGTCATCGACGAGGTGCACAACCTTGTCGGCGCGGGTGATGCGGAAGGGTCGATGAACGCAGCCAATATCTTAAAGCCGGCGCTTTCCCGCGGCGAGATTCAGGTCATCGGCGCCACAACGTTTGCAGAGTACCGCAAGAATATTGAAAAGGACGCCGCACTGGAGCGCCGCTTTCAGCCGGTCACGATCGCTGAGCCTTCGATGGACGATACGTTTGAAATCCTCAAAGGCATCCGCCATTATTATGAAGAGTTTCACGGCGTTACGCTCCCGGATAGGACGCTGAAGCTCGCCGTCTCGCTTGCAGAACGTTACATCACGGACCGCTTCCTCCCGGATAAGGCCATCGACCTGATCGACGAGGCCTGCTCGGATGTCAACCTGAAGAACAAGACGCTTTCCGAGCTTTCGACTGTGTCAGGCGAGCTGGCAGATGCCATCGCCGAGCGCGAGGCGCTTGTCGATCGTGCGGATGCGAGAGAGTCCGACTACGCGCGCATTGCCGAACTCAAAAGTCGTGAAATGCAGCTGACGGACCGGATGAACGCGCTCAAGGCCGTTCCGCCGCCGGATGTGACGGAAGAGGATTTGGCGCGCGTGATCGAGCTTTGGACCAAGATTCCCGCCAGCCGCGTGTGCGAGCAGGAGTTTGCGCGCCTGAACGATATGGCTGCCCGTCTGAAAAAACGCGTCATCGGCCAGGATGAAGCCATCGAGGCCGTCTGCGCCGCGATTAGGAGGAACCGGGCCGGTATCTCCGCCAAGCGCAAGCCGGTTTCCTTTATTTTTGTCGGTCCTACAGGCGTCGGCAAGACGGAGCTTGTCAAATGCCTTGCGGCGGATATGTTCGACACGCCCGAGGCGTTGATCCGCCTTGACATGTCCGAATTTATGGAAAAGCATTCCGTTTCAAAGCTCATCGGCGCGCCTCCGGGTTACGTCGGCTACGATGAGGCCGGGCAGCTGACGGAGAAGATCCGCCGCAGGCCGTATTGCGTCGTGCTTTTTGACGAGATCGAGAAAGCGCATCCGGAAGTGCTCAACATCATGCTGCAGATTCTTGACGACGGGCGCATCACCGACGCGCATGGCAGGAACGTCAGCTTTGAAAATACGATCATTATCATGACGTCGAACGCCGGCAGCGACCGGCGCGACGGGTCCGTCGGTTTCGGGCGCACTATTACTGAGCAGGGCCGTGATAAGGCGATGAAGGCGCTTTCCGAGATTATGCGGCCGGAGTTTATCAACCGCATCGACGAGGTGATCTCCTTCAACCAGCTCTCGAAGGATGATTTTGCAAAGATTACGGCCATTATGCTTTCCGACCTCACCGGCGCGCTCGCCGAACGGGGGATTACGCTGCGCTACGATGAAGGCGTCGTCCGTTATCTCGTTGAGAAATCGTATTCCGTCAAGTTTGGCGCGCGCAATCTGCGCCGCCTGATCCAGAAGGAAATCGAGGACGGAGCGGCCTCAGTGATCATCTCGCGATATGAACATCCTGTCACGGCGCTGAGCCTGACTTCGGACGGGGAAAAGATCGATATTTCTGCGCTTTGACAACAGCGGCCTGTCTGATCAAATAATAGAATAAATGAGGGGCAAGGGGCTTGACAAGTCGGCCCGATTTATGATAGAATTTATAAGCCGTCTTGGAAGCCCCTTGCTTTGCAACGGGCTACAGAGCGAAATAAGCGGGTGTAGTTCAATGGTAGAATTCCAGCCTTCCAAGCTGGTCGCGTGGGTTCGATTCCCATCACCCGCTCCACATGCGCCAGTAGCTCAGCTGGATAGAGCAACTGCCTTCTAAGCAGTAGGCCAGGGGTTCGAGTCCCTTCTGGCGCGCCAAAAAATATGGTGGGTGTAGCTCAGTTGGTTAGAGCACCAGATTGTGGCTCTGGGGGTCGCCGGTTCGAATCCGGTCATCCACCCCATTTTTTCTTTCGCAAGGACAAGCCACGCAATGAGATCCATTGCGGCTGCCGCACAAGCCGCTCGGCCGCATCCGAGAACAAGATTGGGATGTAGCCAAGTTCGGTAAAGGCACCAGACTTTGACTCTGGCATACGCAGGTTCAAATCCTGCCATCCCAGCCATGATCCATTAGCTCAGCCGGCAGAGCACCTGCCTTTTAAGCAGGGTGTCCGGAGTTCGATTCTCCGATGGATCACCAAAATAAAAGGACATCCTTCGGGATGTCCTTTTTCTTTGCTCTCTGGTCCGGCGGAACGGGCCTTCGCACCTTTTCTCATTTAACGGCGGAAGGGAATTCTGCCTATGGCAATTCTCCGCTGCGCTTCAAATTGGCGCGCGACTCCGCGCGGCCGCCGGAAGGCGGCACCATAGTGTTGCGATGT
>CAKTWY010000163.1 GCA_934630445.1 uncultured Eubacteriales bacterium | reverse complement strand
AAAACTGTGACTGCCGCCGGGGGCGGGAGAAAGGAACAGTTTTGCGGAGGAGGAACGGAGCTGAAGGAAGCCCTTTGGGGCGACGCGCAGCGACGATTCCGACGAGTGGGCAAGTCGCTGACGCTCAGGATGACGGCTCATCTGTCATTCTGAGGAGCAAAGCGACGAAGAATCCCGGACGTAGGAGAACACGCTCCGTCAGCTCACTGCTCTACGGACGGGATCCTTCGCTGACGCTCAGGATGACACTCTCCTATCATTCGGAAGCGCAAAGCGCTGATACCCTGAAGAGCACGCGAGAATCCCGGCCGCAGGAGGACGCGCCCTGCTCGAGCGAGCAGGGCCGGGTGAGCAGAAAGACCTCGCGGTGGGGCGCATCCGCTTTGCCGCGGTTTTCCCCGCCGCTTTTGCGGCGCAAACAGTGGATTCGATCATTTATGATAAATCAATATTATAAAAAGGAAGGTAACGATCATGATGAACATCATTGTCTGCAAAAACTACGAGGAGATGTCCGAGGCCGCCGCACGCAGCGTGCTGGAGAGCATACGCGAAACGCCGGACGGCCTTTTGAGCTTCCCGGGCGGAGACACGCCGCTGGGCATGGTGCGCGCTTTCGTGCGCGACGTCAATGCGGGAAAGGCCGACATCTCGAAGCTGCACTACGTCTCGCTCGACGAGTGGGTGGGCCTTGCCTCCGACGTGGTCGGCAGCTGCGGCAAATTCAACCACGACAACCTTTTCGCGCCGCTCAAATATTCCTTTGCCGACAAATTTGTCATCAACGGCGCGGCCGCTGACATCGAGGCCGAACGCCGCGCGCTCAACGCGTTCATTGAAAAATACGGCCCGCTGACGGTGAGCGTGCTCGGCATCGGCATGAACGGGCACCTCGGCTTTAACGAGAGCGGCGTGGACTTTGACCTGGACGCGCACATCATCCCCCTAGACGAGGTGACAAAGGGCGTCATGCAGAAGTATTTTGACGTCGAGCGCCATCCGACGCAGGGCATCACGCAGGGCATCCGCCAGATCATGGCGGCGAAAAAGGTCATCCTCCTGGCCAACGGCGCCCACAAGGCCGACATCGTCGCGCGCGCGGCGAAGGGGGAAGTGACGAACGAAGTGCCCGCCAGCGTCCTGCAGAAGCACCCGAACAGCTATCTGATCGTCGACGAAGCGGCCGCTTCCAAACTCTGAGGAGGGCATATGATGACGGCACGGGAACTCGCCCCGGTGTTCGCGCGCGCCCCCGAGGCGCTGCGGGATAAGCGCGGCGCGCTGGGCTTTGACGGCTTCCGCGACGTGCTGACGCGCCCGGTGCGCGACGCGGAAACAAAAACGCACTTTTCCACCATCGCCGAATTCGGCGAATACCTCGCCTCCAAGGCCGGGAAAAGCGGCTCGATCACGCTGGACGTGGTGAGCGAGCGCGTGGGCGGCAACATGCCGCTCGTATCGAAGGCGCTCGGCGCGTTCGGCCTCGCGGCGGACCTTTACGGCATGCTCGGCGCGCCCGGGCCCGCGCCGCTCTTCGCCTCCATGCCGGAGTGCCTGAGGCTGCACGGCTTCTGCGCGCCGGGAGAGGCGACGGCGCTCGAGTTTGACGACGGAAAGCTCTTTTTCATGCCGGAGCGGCCGCTCGCGCAGCCGCCGTGGGCGCTTCTGCGCGCGGCGCACCCCGACGTGGCGGAGCGCTTCGGCGCGGCGGACTTCGCCGCGCTGCTGAACTGGAGCGAGCTCGATTTCTCCCAGGCCCTGTGGGAGAGCGTGTATGAGGACTGCTTCGCGCACGCGCAGGCGGACTTCTCGCGCTTTGTCTTTTTCGACCTGTGCGACTGCACGCCGCGCGGCGACGGGGAGATCCGGCGTGTGCTGGAGCTGATCGGCCGCTTCGGCGAAAAGCGCCGCGCGGTTTTGAGCCTGAACGAAAACGAGGCGCTCGTCTGCGCGCGCGCCACGCTTCCAGGCGTGCAGGCGGACCCCGGCGAGATCGCCGCGCGCCTTGGCGAGCGCTTCGGCATTGCCGAGGTCGTCGTGCACACGTACCGCGAGAGCATCTGCGCGCACGGGGGCGGCCTTGCGCGCGTGCCCACGCGCTTTGTGGCGCGGCCGATGATCTCCACCGGCGGGGGCGACAACTTCAACGCCGGCTACATCCTCGCCTCCCTGCTGGGGCTGGACGCGCAGGCGCGCCTTCTCACGGCGAACATGACGTCGAACTACTATATCCGCCACGGGCAAAGCGCCGCGCCGGCCGGGCTTGCCGCGTTCGCCGAAACGTACGACGCTGACTGAACAGGCGGAAACGGCTTTGCGCATCCGGGAAACCGGCTGCGGTCTGTCAAACAGCTTTGGCGGCAGGTGAAACAACCTGCCGCCGATTTTTATGCGCCGCATCGCGCGGCGGCGGAGCGCTCCCTTTTCCCTTTTGGGCTGATTTAGGCTTACCTGACACTTCATTCGTCGAAATGACGGAGAGAGAGATATCCTCAGTTGATAACTGAGGTATAAACCGGAATTTTCTTGTTATTACCGCTTTATTTCCATGCAATAAAATGATGGCCTATCTGGATACATTTTATCTGGGGTATTCCAAATATCTGCACGATCAATGTCCTTGATATGTTTTGTGGTAAGTTCAGAAATGGATATTGTTCTTCTGTAAATGACAGGGCTGTCCTCAAATTCACAGCAGTCCATTAGCCACACATGCCAGAGTTCTACAGAATCAGTATTCTGCAAAGCATTTTTTATATATTCAATCATTTGCTTTGCTCTGCCATCTGTATAGTTCCATTCCAGATAGACAGCATTTCTCTTTTCGGTATAATTCTCAACATCTGCAAAGATGCACAGGTAATAGTTATCATCCGCACCACCATCGCATACGGTGCCGTCATCAATATTGATATCCAGCGGGTAATCTTGCGAAGGTTCTATTTCAGTCAAAGGGCAGTCTGAAGCAATAAATGTACATACACTCATTGGAGATACCTCCTTGAAATATTCCAATTCGTCTTTTTTGTTTACTTTATCATATTGTTCTGTTTGTATCAATGCCTGGTAAAATCGACGCAGTTAGACTCCATCAGTCCAAAAGCAAAAAGGGAGGTGGGGCGGTATGCCTTGCATCGCGCCTTTTTATGCGGTATACTGTCAGCAGCAACCGTGAATCTTCGAGACAGGAGTGAACAATCATGCGCTTTGAACGCATCACAGACGCCGGGCATCCGATGTACGCTCAGGCGCTGGAGCTATATCGCGCCAGCTTTCCGCCCCACGAGCAGAGGGAAGCCCGGTCGCAGGAAGCCATATTGAGCGATACGGCATATTTTTTCAATCTGCTTTACGACAAGGACACGTTTGTGGGCCTGCTCCTGTGCTGGGAGACGGAGCGCTTTATCTATGTGGAACATCTGTGCGTGCTGCCTGAGATGCGCAACCGGCATTACGGCCGGCAATGTCTGGCGCTTGTGCAGCAAAAAGGGAAACATGTGATCCTTGAAATCGACCCGCCTGTCGACGCGGTCTCCATCCGCAGAAAAGGCTTTTACGAACGGAGCGGCTTTGTTGAGAATGCATATCCTCACCTTCACCCGCCATATCACAGCGGCGATCCGGGCCACGCCCTTGTCGTCCTGTCGTTTCCCGGCCGGATCACAGCGGAAGACTACGCGCAATTCAGCGATTATTTAAAGAACCATGTGATGGAACACGCTTATTCATAAATCTGTGTTTATCCCGCGCTGCGTGTCTATCAAAAAATATCTGCAGCTGTTTTGATACACATGCGCGGCGGCCCGCAGGGCGAGGCGCGCACGAATGAAACGCAGATTGTTTATTGCGCAGCAATAAAAGATCCTGTCCGTTTTTGCCGGACAGGGTCTTTTTTACCGTCTTCTGACCGCCGCCTGTTTGACGCGCGCTTTTTTATGCCGGGCCTGCTCCCCCGCCCCATGTCTCCGGACAGAAGCGGCGGTCAGAAAAACCGTTTTCCCTTCCAGCGGTCACATTTGTCGCATTACAGACAAAAAAACCAAAAATTTATTGCATTTATCCCTTGTGCGCCTCTGCGGCGTTTGTTATAATGTTCATTGAGTATAAGTCTGCCGTTTTATGGCAAATACGCTCGGGAGGACGTGCGAAGGCTTGGGCAAGGTCATTGTTGTGGTGTCCGGCAAGGGCGGTACGGGCAAGACCTCGCTGAGCGCGGGCGTCTCGTCGGCGCTGGCGCTCATGGGGCGCCGTGTGCTCGCTGTCGATGCGGACGCGGGGCTTCGCAACCTCGATATCGTGCTCGGCATGGACGGCGAGATGCTTTTGTCCTTCGCCGACGTGATCCTGAAGCGCTGTACGCTTTCCGACGCGGTCAAGCGCCATCCCACCATTGCGAACCTTTCGATGGTTCCCGCGCCTGCAGTCGAAATGCCGCGCGGCGTGGACGGGGCGGGCGTGCTGCGCTTCGTGTCTGAGGCGGCGGCGCGGTTCGATTTCGTGCTGGTCGACTGCCCGGCGGGCATCGGCGGGCACATCGACATGTTTGCCTCGGTGTGCGACCTCGCCATTGTTGTGGCGACGCCGGACAACGCGTCGCTGCGCGGCGCACAGCGCACCGCGCAGGCGCTGATGGAGTCGAGCGTGCTCTACTCCGCACGCCTGGTCGTGAACCGCGTGCGGCCGAAAATGATCCGCAAGGGCTATTCCCTGAACATCGACGACGCGATGGACGAGGCGGGGCTGCCGCTTCTGGGGATTGTGCCGGAGGATGAATTCGTCATCGCGTCGGCAAACGCTGCAAAACCGCTCTTGACTGCGCGCACAGACGGCGCGGCCCGCGCGTACACGAACATCGCCCGGCGCATCTGCGGCGAGCGCGTGCCGCTTCTGCGGCTTTGAGTGAATACGACAAAAAATATAGAAAGAAGGAGCCGGGACATGAACATCGCAATTATTGCGCATGACAAAAAGAAAGAGCTTGCCGTTCAGTTCTGCATCGCCTACTGCGGGATCCTCGCAAAACACACCCTGTGCGCCACCGGCACAACGGGCAAGCTTGTCGCGGAGGCGACAGGTCTGAAGGTCGAGCGCTATTTGGCCGGGCAGCAGGGCGGCGAGCAGCAGATCGCCGCGCGTGTTTCATATAACGAAATCGACATGGTTCTGTTTTTCCGCGACCCGCTTACAGCCAACCAGTACGAACCGGATGTGCATCAGCTCATCCGGCTTTGCGATATGCACAATATCCCCATTGCGACCAACGTCGCCACCGCCGAGATGCTCATCCTCGGCCTTGACCGCGGCGACCTTGACTGGCGCGACATCGTCAATCCGAAAAAGTAACAGGGCTGCGACGGAAAGGAGTACCGCCGCGGGGAGCATCACAGAAAGGGCCGCCGCTGGCTGAAAGCGGCCCATGCAAACCGGCGGGAAGACATTCCCGAGCTCATTGAGCGGCACAGAAAGGGGCGCGCGCAAGCGTGTCTGAATTTGGGTGGCACCACGGAGGATGGCCTTCGTCCCAATGCGGGACGAAGGCTTTTTAAATCACAGCGCCGAGCCGTGTGTGCAGGGAGATAATTCCGCAGGGAGGCGGTGACCGTGTGCCCCGTAGGGGTACGGCAGGCAGCGCAAAG
>CAKTWY010000162.1 GCA_934630445.1 uncultured Eubacteriales bacterium | reverse complement strand
ACGCCGCAGAAAAGCTTTAGCGTCAAGCATCGAGCGAAGCGAGCTGCTAACAGGCAGTCTTACAGCGAAGGAAAGCTTCCGTTAGAACGGGGATTCGCCCGTTTACGGGCTGCGGGGCAAGTGATGCAAGTGAAAGAAATTTCAGTGCGTCTTAAGATGCCTGTCGGTACCAGGCCCTTATAGGGCCTAATTAAACCACCGGCGTAGCCGGTGGTTATGGCTTGTCTTGATCCGGCGGCACAAAATTCGAAAAATGACAGGAACCCCTGTATTTTTACCGCAGGAAGGGGTTGGATACGGCGATCATGTTCTGAAAATCCGGTGCGCCGCGATAGACGCATACCACGGCGAATCGATCGATAAACGACACGTCGAGTGAAGCTCGATGCGCTCCGAGCAGATGCCGCCCGTTTTGATCTTCCACCGTGAGCGCGAGCTCCTCTGCAGGATATTCCGCGTCCGGCGCAATATGAAGGGTAAGAGCCCCTGTGGGGAGATGATCCCCCGGTTCGTACCGCTTCCCGTCGGCGTCCGTGATGGAAATATCGATCAGCGCATTTTTACAGAGGATCACCCGGCCGCATTTGATGGCCTGCAATGCAGCAGCTTCGTTGAAAGCGCTGTCAGCCAGGCCCAGCCAGGTGACGAATTCATCCCCTTGCCACGGGCAAGAATGATAGTCAAGGCCGCTCGTTGCCGTCAAATGTAAATGCCCGGCACGCAGGGCGCCGAGCCACATGTCCATTACCAGGTCGTTGCGGCTGTGTTTTGAATCGCCTGTGTTCAGCAGTTCAAAGTCAGGCGCCTTGAACAGCCACGCGCACGATGGAACGAGCGGATATCCGATGCGGATCGGGTGCGCCACGCCGGCAAGACCTCCGCGCGCGTGGATATCTGCAAAGATTGATTCCGGATCCATCGGAGAATAGTAGCGCCAGTCTATATATTCGTGCACGCCGAGCGCGACGACATGCCCGTAGAAGGTCGTTACCTCCGTACCGCCAACGGCGAGAAGCCCCCGTTCGGCACAGGCAGCATAAAGCTCTGGGATGCCGGAGACTGCGTTATGATCCGTCAGTGCGATGCACTGCGCGCCGCGCGCTGCAAGTGTTTCGACGACTTGCGCAGGCGTTCCTCCTCCGTCAGAATGTGTGGAGTGATTGTGAAGCTGGGCGTTGACCCAGCGCAGCTTACTGTGCATCGTGATACCCCCTGACAGTGAGCGTGTAGTTGCACACGTCGGTGAAAACCGCGTATACATGCAGAACGATTTCATATTTTCCAACAGAGTTGCGCCCGTTCTTGAAACAGGGAGTCGTACCTGATTCTGAGAGTGTGATGGTTCTGCTCTCGACAAATTTGTGGTCTTCGCCGCGCCAGCCATCGGGCGTGCGCACTGCGATGGAGCACATGTTGCGCAGCGGCGCGGTCTGCTCGATCATTTCCTGCACAGCAGCCGGGTCGGTGATAAAGATCTGTTCGCGGATCGCCTGTTTCATCTCCTCGCGCATCTCCGGCGAGTGTCCGGCCGTGCGATAGGGAGAGAGAGACAGGTTGATGACGATCCTGTTATAGACCTCTTCAACATCGAACAGGTACGAGATATGTACATATTTTGTGCCCCGCTTGAGTCGGCCTTCTGCTTCGAAAAGCAGGGCGCCGCTGTCGTATGTCATTTTTTCAGCTCCTTTTTCATATTCACTGCACAAAACGGTGTTTGCCAAAAGTGTTTCGCAAATCTATTATAACAGTTTTTTTAAAAAAATCAAACGTTTGCGTTAATGGATCCAAACGGATCAAAACGTATTTATGAACGGAACGCTCCGCATGCGAGGCAAAACACCCGGAAATATCCGGAAAGATCGGGAAACCCACTTTACCGCATGGCTTATCCGCCTGGCCTTTTGCTTGACAGATATTGCCGTTGTTGATATATTGAAACACATAATAGTGATTTGCCGTATTGTATAAGTGATATGCGGCGTTCAGAGGAGAACACATGATCAATCAATATCGCATATTTTATGATCGGGCCGACGGGATGGAGGCATGGCTGGGCAGGATGGCGCGCTCTGGCAAGCGCCTGACTTCCGTGCAGGGGAGCGCTTTTTCGTTCGAAAATTGTCCGAAGGGGGCGTATGAATATCGCGTGCGCTTTGTGGCGGTATCGCAGCATGCCGTAAGAAAAAAGCAGATGGAGGAGCGCGGGTACCGAACGTTTTTGCTTCCGATAGGCAGGAATGCAAAGGACGGCCGGGCACGCATGATTCTGGAGCGGGAAAAGAGCAGTGCGCCGTTTTCCGTTTTCAGCGATACGGAGGAACGGCGCGCTTATATTCGGCGCGTCAAACGTATCTATCTTGGGGGAGCGGCGGCGCTGGCGCTGGTGATTTTATTTGTTCCGTTTGGATATTATCTGGCCGCGCGCCTGACAGTGGCTTTCGCGTTTTTGTACTGTCTGGGGCGCGCATTCGGATACTATAAAAAAGGATGGTCGCTGGACCATGACGGCGAGCCGTTTTAGACGCGGGATTGATGAAAAGGGAGGAAGGGAAGTATGACCAACGCGGTGCTGAACAACATCCTGACGCGAAGAAGTGTACGGATGTATCGCTCGCAGCAGCTGGGTGACGGGGCGCTCGCTGATATCATTGAAGCCGGGCGCTGCGCGCCAAGCGGTGGAAATAACCAGACAACGCATTTTCTTGTGATACAAAATGCGCAGGTGCTGAATGAACTGAAAGCGCTTGTGACGCGCGAATTTGCCAAAATGGAACTGACGGAAGGCATGTATAAAAGCCTGCGCGCCAGTATTCTGCGTTCGCGCGCGGGTGGGTATGATTTTATATTCGGTGCGCCCACGCTCGTTGTGACGGCCAACAGGCGCGGTTACGGCAATGCCATGGCTGACTGCGCGGTTGCGCTGGAAAATATGATGCTCGCGGCGTGGTCGCTCGGGATCGGCTCGTGTTGGATCAACCAGCTGCGCTGGCTATGCGACAACGAGGCGATATGCGCGTATCTTCAGGCACTCGGCATCCGGGAGGACGAGTGGGTCTGCGGTTCGCTTGCGCTCGGATATCCGGCGCAGCCCGCGCCGACACCTCCCGTGCGCAGCGGGAACCCTGTGACATATGTGCGCTGAACACAGCATATCCGTTATCCGACAAAGGGAAAACACATGATAAACACGGGGGAAAATGGGATACTACCTTCATACGGTAAGAGAATAGAGAGACACCGCGCCGGCACGCAGCCGGTATGAGCGGACAGAGGAGTTTATATGACCAACGGCCGGAACGAAAAAATGAAAGAAGCGGAGCGCGCAGTTCTTCTCGGTGTAAATGCAGAAGTCTTTACAGATGAGGAAAATGCTTCGGAAGAGACACTGGATGAGCTGGAGGCGCTTCTTGAAACGGCGGGCGGCATCTGCGTCGCACGGGCGCTGCAGAACCGCTCCGCCCCAGATCCAAAGACGCTGATCGGAGAGGGGAAAGCACGCGAAATACGAGAGGATGTAATGGCAAATAACATTACACTTGCAGTGGTGGATAACGACTTGTCGCCATCGCAGATGAAGGCGCTTGAAGAGGCGCTCGGCTGCCGTGTGATCGACCGCAGCGCGTTGATCCTGGATATATTTGCCTCGCGTGCACGCACGCGCGAAGGAAAGCTGCAGGTCGAACTGGCGCAGTACCAGTATATCCTGCCGCGGCTGGCGGGGCTTGGCACATCACTGTCGCGCCTCGGCGGCGGCATCGGTACGCGCGGTCCGGGCGAGACAAAACTGGAAAGCGACAGGCGCCATATCCGCAGCCGCATCGCGCGCCTGTCGGATGAGCTGGAGGAGGTGCGGCGTGTGCGCGCGACGCAGCGCCGCCGCCGTGAGAAAAATGAGATCCCGCTGGTGGCGATCGTCGGCTATACGAACGCGGGCAAATCTACGCTGCTGAACACGCTTACGGGCGCGGGCATTGAGGCAAACGAGCGCCTGTTCGATACACTTTACCCGACGACGCGCGCACTGCAGCTGGACGAGACGACGCAGGTGCTTATGTCGGACACGGTCGGATTTATCCGCAAGCTTCCGCACCATCTTGTGAGCGCGTTCAAGGCGACGCTTGAAGAGCTCACTTATGCGGATGTGCTGCTGCACGTTGTCGACGCGTCCAACCCGCTCTGGCCAAAGCAGATGGATGTGGTTGAGGGCCTTATCCGCGAGCTGGGCGCGGAGAAAACACCGTGCATCCGCGTGTACAACAAAGCAGACGCCTGCGGCGAGCCTGAAATTCTGCCGCGGGGAGAGGACGCGGTGTTCGTTTCCGCTCTGTATGGACGCGGAATGGAGCAGCTGCGCGAAAAGATGATAAGCGTTCTGAACCGCGGCCGCCGCCGCGTTCATCTGCTCCTGCCGTATGATCAGTCAGCGCTCCTCGATCTTTTATACCGCGAGGCGTCGGTCGAAAGCGTGGAATACGCGGAAAACGGCATTGACGTGCACGCGGTGTGCGATGAAAAGCTGTATGGAAGAATGCGTCAGTATCGGAGTGAAGAGCACGATGGCGGGCAATGACCCTTATAAAGTGCCGCTTCAGGCGGCGCAGGATGAATTTATCGAGCGCCGCTCCCGCTTTATCGGCCACATCTGGCCGGTAGCGGATGAAGCGCAGGCGCTCGCGTACTTAAAGCAGACGCGGGAACAATACTGGGATGCGTCGCATAACGTCTACGCCTATATCATAAAAGAGAACAACATCATGCGTTACAGCGACGATGGCGAGCCGCAGGGTACGGCCGGCATGCCGGTGCTTGAGGTGCTGCAGCGCGAAGGGGTGACAAACGTTCTGTGCGTTGCGACGCGCTATTTCGGCGGCATTCTGCTCGGCGCAGGCGGGCTTGTGCGTGCATACGCGCATACCGCGAAAATTGCGCTTGACGCTGCGGGCATTGCGGTGATGTGCAGATATGAAACGTATCTGCTCGCCTGTCCGTACAATTTGTTCGATCCACTCATGACGCTCTTGCCGGAGTATGAGTGCATTGTGGACGATACCGAGTACGCCGCGGACGTGACGCTTACCGTATCGCTTCCGCAGGAGCGCGCGCAGGCGTTTTGCGCGCGGGTGGTTGATTTTACGAGCGGGCGCGTCGAGCCTGTGTATATGGAGGATAAATTTCTCGGGAGGCGCATATGATGCCCTGCGTTGCTTTGCCGCGCTGGGTGGAGACGGCGCTCGGGCGCCTGCACGACAGCGGCTTTCAGGCGTATGCCGTCGGAGGGTGCGTGCGCGACAGTCTGCTTGGAAAAACGCCGCACGACTGGGACATATGCACCTCGGCCGAGCCTGTGCAGACGAAGCGGGTCTTTTGTGATTTTCGCGTGGTCGAGACCGGCATCCGTCACGGCACAGTGACGGTGCTTGTCGATGCCCATCCGCTGGAGATCACGACCTTCCGCACCGACGGGGCGTATCTTGACGGGCGCAGGCCAGAGTCGGTTTCGTTTGTTTCCTCGCTGCGGGAGGACCTGGCACGGCGCGATTTTACCATCAACGCCATGGCGTGCGACGGTGGGCGAATCGTCGACTATTTTGACGGAATGGGCGACCTTCGCCGCGGCGTTGTGCGCTGTGTGGGGCAGGCGGAGCGCCGCTTTGAAGAGGACGCGCTGCGCATG
>CAKTWY010000161.1 GCA_934630445.1 uncultured Eubacteriales bacterium | reverse complement strand
GCGGCACGCAGTGCCGGGCGCACATGCTGAGACGGAGTCGTTATCGATCGGCCGCGCGCAGGCGTGAAGCGTGCCAGCCGACCCGCCCGCGGCGCGTCGGGAGGCGTGACTACATACAGCGTCCGAGCCGTGTGTGCAGGAAGACATATGCGGAGCGAAGCGTGGGCGTTCGGCGCAAAGCGCCGGGCGCACATGCTGAGACGGAGCAGATGTCGACCGGCCGCACACGCGTGCGAGGCGTGACTACATACAGCGCCGAGCAGCGCCGCAGGGGAGACAAGTGCGCAGCGAGCTGTGGCAGGGAAAGTGCGCAGCGCTTGTACTGGCATTGCGAGACGGAGAAATTGTCGACCCGGCCGCGGCGCGTCGGGAGGCGTGACTAAGTTGAAGGAAGCCCATGCGGGCGACGCGCAGCGACGATTCCGACGAGTGGGCAAGTCGCTCCGCTCAGGATGACAATAGACCTGTCATTCTGAAGCGCGAAGCGCTGAAGAATCCCGGATGTAGGAGAACGTATTACGGCTACTCACTGTCCTACGGACGGGGTCCTTCGCGTGCCCCGGAGGGGTATCGCTGCGCTCAGGATGACAATAGACCTGTCATTCTGAAGCGCGAAGCGCTGAAGAATCCCGGGCGTAGGAGGACGTGTTACGGCTACTCACTGTCCTACGGACGGGGTCCTTCGCTTCGCTCAGGATGACAGAGTAGCGTTCAGGATGACAGAGTACCGTTCAGGATAACAGAGCGCAGCTCAGGATGACGGCGGGCGGCAGGATAACGGCGCGCCCGGCGGCATTCGACCCGGTGCGCTGGACTTTGCGCGCAAATCAGAGTACAATAGAGTCATCCATTGCGTCTTGCAGACCCGCAACGCCGCGCCCGGCCGGAGCCATTTGCGCACGGCGCATATTTTTTGATCCATTTATTGCCGATACAGGAGAACATCATGACAGAACATGCAGCCCTTACCCCGGAACTGAACAAAATACGCGCCGGCCTTAAAGGCCGCACAGCGCTCTTCCTGCGCGGATTTGATCCGGCGCAGATCGAGGCCATTCTCGGCCTCTCCCCCGCGGACACGGCAGCCCTTCTGCGCGCCGGCGCGGACGCTTCCGCGCTGGCAGGCGGCGCGGACGTCGTTTTTGGCCTTTATGCCGAATTCAGCCTCCTCACAGAGGCGGGCGCCGACCGCTGCGGCCGCGCGGCCGTTGTGATCGAAGCGCCCGCGCAGGAGGACGGCTTCCCCTCCCCCCTGCCGGAGGAGGACGCGGCGGCGCTGGCCGCCTTTCTCGCGTCGGACGCGCCCGCGCCGGACGAGGCGCCGGGCGCGCTGGCGCGGGTATACGCCGCGTGCGAGCGCGGCGAGGAGGGCGCGTTTTTTGTGCGCCCCTTCGACCGCCACACGGGCACGGAGGTGCGCACGCTGACCCTGCCGGGCGGCACGGCCGGAGCACAGGGCTTTGAAAGCGCGCTCGCGCCGGGCTCCGCGCGCGCGGACGGCGCCTTCCTCGCGCCGCTTTTCCGCCGCCACTGGGGCGAGGAGGCAGCTTTCCGCATGCTGAAATTCTACCGCGATCCGGCAAGCGGGCTTGAAACCGAGGAGATCTCGCAGGGCGAGATCATGGCGGCGGTCGTGCGCGAGAGCGAGGCCGCCCTTCGCGGCGAAGCGGCGCGCGATATCTTTGTCACGGCGCCCACGGGCGCGGGCAAATCGCTCCTGTTCCAGCTGCCGGCGCTGCACCTCAAAGAGCGCTTCGGCGCAGTGACGGTCGTCATTTCCCCGCTGATCGCGCTGATGAAGGACCAGGCGGAGGGCCTGGAGCGGGAGCGCGGCATCGCGGACGCGACGTTCCTCAACAGCTCCATTCCTTACGACGAGCGCATGGCGCGCATGCGCGCCATCCACGCAGGGGAAAAGTCGATCGTCTACCTCGCCCCGGAGATGCTCCTGGCCACAAGCCTGCAAAACATCCTCGGTCCGCGGCCGCTGGGGCTTTTCGTCGTGGACGAGGCGCACATCGTCACCTCCTGGGGGCGCGACTTCCGCTCGGACTACTGGTATCTGGGCGATTTTCTCACGCGCGAGCGCAGGGGCGGGCGGCGCTTCCCCGTCTTATGCCTGACGGCGACGGCCGTCTGCGGCGGGCCGGACGACGTGGTGGCCGACACGGTGCGCACGCTGCGCCTGCGCCGGGCGCTCGTTTACCTGGGCAGCGTGCGGCGGGAGAACATCGGCTTCGACATCCGCGCCTACGCGCCGGAGGAGGTCGAGGGCGCGACAGAAGCGTTCAAGCGCGCGAAGGCGGCCGAGCGGATCGAAGGCTTTGTCGAGCGGCATGAGAAGAGCATCCTCTACTGCCCGTATACGTCTCAGGCGGGGGAAATCCACGCCGCGCTTTCCGCGCACGCCCGCGCGCGCACGGGCGTATACCACGCCAAGCTCGGGCGCCTGGAGCGCGCCGCCGCGCAGGAGAAGTTCAAATACGGGGCGCTGGATGTGATGATCTGCACGAAGGCCTTCGGCATGGGCGTGGACGTGAGCAATATCCAGAATATCTACCACTACGCGCCGACGGGCAACCTCGCCGACTATGTGCAGGAGATCGGCCGCGCGGCGCGCCGGGCGGATATCGCCGGGCGCGCGGTGTGCGACTATCTGCCGACGGACCTGAACTACATGCGTGTGCTGTACGGACTCTCGGGCATGCGGCAGTACCAGCTGCGCGAGATGCTGCGCAAAACGCAGGAGGCGTGCCGGCGGCGCGAGCGGGGGCGCTTTCTTCTCTCGCCGGAGGCGTTTTCCTACCTTTTTGACGAGCGCGACCTCGAAAACCGCGTCAAAAACGGGATGCTCCTGCTCGCAAAGGACCTGGAGGAGCGCTTCGGCTATCCGGTGATGACCGTGCGGCCCAAGGCGATGTTTACGGAAAATTACATCAATCTGCCCGAGCGCATCGAAAAGGCGTTTTTGCGCGCGTTCGGCGCGTTCGTCACGCGCGTGGAGGACCACACGCGCCGCGTCATCTCGTCGGAAAACAAGCGCTTTGCCTCCGACACGGTGGTGACCAACAGCGGCAGCATTTACCGCATCGACATGAATGCGCTCTGGCAGGAGCGCTTTGAGACGATGACGCTCGCGGACTTCAAGCGGCGGTTTTACGACGGGGAGCTGTTCGACCTCGGCCACGATGTGCGCGTGGCGCCGCGCGTGCGCATCGCGGTGAGCTACCGCTTCCCCTTTGAGGAAACGCAGCGCCGCCTGTCGGCGTGCATCTCGGCCATGACGGACGTATTCCGCCGCTACCGGACGGAGAACCGCACGTTCACCGTCGAGGAATTCGAGAGCGATCTGCGCGAGGCCCTCGCGGACGAGAGCGGGCGCGCGGAGTTTGCCAAGCTTTTGATGGAGCTGTTCCTGACGGACGCGGCGCAGAACATGAGCATGCGCCGCCCGCCCGACCGGACGAAATTCATCCAGGCGCGCAGGCTGCCGGACGGCGGCGGCGTCGGCTACCGGGTGACGAACGCGAACTACCTCTCGCTCGACGCGCATTTCCGCCAGCTCCTCTCCCAGAGCGTGCCGGGCGAGGACAATGTGTTCGACGCATATATCGCCGTCGCCTCCGGCGGGCGCAAGCAGGAAAAGATGCGCCTTCTCTCCATCCTGGAGCTGTTCGGCCTTGCCAGTTACGAGGTTACAGGCGGGCGCAGCGTGGAGATCTTCGTCGCTGCCAACGACGAAAAGGCGCTCCTGTCACTGGACGCCAGGGCATACGAGAACCGCCTGCTCACGGACATCGACCGCCGGCGCACGGCCGCGCAGGAGCTGATGGACCGCTTCCTGACGGCGGAGCTGCCGGACGGCGCGCGGTGGGATGTGATCGAGGAATACTTCCTCGGGCGATCCGAAAGTGTAAACAAAGCGTTAATTTGCGCGAAAAGAGGGTCTTGCGGGGCCGCAGGTTCTTGAGATATTCATTTTTGCGGGATATAATAGTGGAGCGACGCCGCGGCGCCGCTCCATTTTCATTTTGTTTTTTGTTTGTGTTTGCGCTTGTCATCTGTCATCCTGAGCGGCCCCCTGTCATCCTGAGCGAAGCATGTTCCCCCATACCTGTCATCCTGAGCGAAGCGAAGGATCCCGTCCGTAGAACGGAAAGTCTATGCGGTCACGCGAGGCCCCCGGAAGTAGAGCGGCATTCTGCCGAAACATGTCCTCCTACGCACGGGATTCTTCGTCGTTTCACTCCTCAGAATGACAAAGCATCTGTCATCCTGAGCGAAGCGAAGGACCCCGTCCGTCAGCAGGAATACGTCTTCCTACATCCGGGATTCTTCGGCCTTAAGGCCTCAGAATGACAGGGGCGCCGGTGCGCCGGATGATGAACAACAGATACGCTGCCGCCACGAATGTTCCCGTATGATTAAAACCCGCACGTTGGAGGTCTTTATATGAAAACCCGCGTTAAAAAAATTCTCATCAACCTGCTCATCACGGGGGTAGTCGGCTTCGTCTACTTCTACGCGGTGCTGCCGCCCATCAATCTGCATGCGCGGGAGTTTTACGCTTTCGCGGGGCTGGTGCTCGTGACGTACTGCGTGTGCACGCTCGTGACATCGGGCCCGCAGGTGGTGACGGATGCGCACGGTTATATCGACTTTGTCAAAAGCCAGTGCAGGGTACCCCTGATCATCGCGGCGGCGCTGGCGGTGATCTTCCTCATCGGGGGGCTTTTATCGCTCGTCATCTTCCGCACCGGCGCGTACAGGAGCCTGATCGACGTGCGCCGGGGCGACTTCGCCGCGGATGTGGCGGAAATTTCTCTCGACCAGATCCCGATGCTCGACAAGGACAGCGCCGAGCGCCTCGGCGACCGGAAGCTCGGCGAGCTGTCCGACATGGTCAGCCAGTTCGAGGTCTCCAATGACTACACGCAGATCAACTACCAGGACCGGCCGGTGCGCGTCACGCCGCTGGAATACGGCGACCTGATCAAATGGTTCAACAACCGTAAGGGCGGCCTTCCGGCCTATATGATCATCGACATGGCGACACAGGCTGTCGAGGTCGTTCGCCTGGACGAGGGCATCAAGTATTCGCCGACCGAGCTGTTCGGGCGCAACCTCGCGCGCTACCTGCGCTTTCAGTACCCGACGTTCATGTTCGACGAGCCGGTCTTTGAGATCGACGAGGCCGGGCACCCGTACTGGGTCTGCCCGAAGCTGGAGATGACCATCGGCCTTTTCGGCGGGCGGGATATCAACGGCGCCGTGCTCGTCGACGCGGTCACGGGCGAGTGCGCTTACTATAAAAAGGACGACGTGCCCAACTGGGTCGACCGCGTATACACGGCCGAGCTGATCATCGAGCAGTACAATTATTACGGCATGTATCAGAACGGGTATCTCAACTCCATCTTCGGTCAGAAGGGCGTAACGGTCGCCACGCAGGGATACAACTACATCGCGCAGAACGACGACGTGTACGTCTATACGGGCATCACCTCTGTCGGCGGCGATCAGTCGAACATCGGCTTCATCCTCTCCAACCAGCGCACGAAGGAGACGGCGTACTACCCCGTGGCGGGCGCGGCGGAATATTCGGCCGCGGCGTCGGCCGAGGGCGTGGTGCAGCACCTGAATTACAAGGCGACGTTCCCGCTGCTGCTGAACATCGCGTCGCAGCCGACGTACTTCCTCTCGCTGACGGACAACGCGGAGCTGGTCAAGATGTATGCGATGGTCAACGTCCAGCAGTATCAGATCGTCGCGACCGGCACGTCG
>CAKTWY010000160.1 GCA_934630445.1 uncultured Eubacteriales bacterium | reverse complement strand
GGCTGCGGCTGCGGACGCGAGCGTGAAGCGGATGAAAGGTCTTCCCGCTGGAGCAGATGCAGATGCCGTCGCCGCATCTGCTGCCGTTTCCCATTTTAGCGCAGGCGCACAACTTTTATACAAACGCCCGGGCAATCGCCCGGGCGTTCGTATTTTGATAACCTTCATACAGATGTAAAGCTTTTCAGCTGTATTTTTTCGCTATATCCTCTCTTGTAAAAAGGCGTCAGCGTTGATATAATGAGAGCACAGGAATAAACGAATCAATTGGGGAGGTTTTATCATGACCAGCAACACCGTCATGTGGAAGGAAATCCATCAGCAGCCCGACGTGTTAAAGCGCACCTATGCGCAGAATATCGATACCATCCGCGCGCTTGTGGCGGAATTGAATGAGAAAAAACCGCACACTGTGGTTTTCGGCGGACGCGGCACATCTGACCATGCGTGCCAGTACGCGAAGTATCTTCTGGAGATCTACAAGGGCCTCCCCTGCGCGCTGACCTCCCCGTCCGTTATCACGGTGTACGGCGGCACGTATCATCTGGAAAATACCGTCGTGATCGCGGCGTCGCAGTCCGGCATGGCCGCGGATGTGCTGGAAATCATCCGTGCGGGCAATGCCTCGGGCGCAATCACCGTGAGCATCACCAACAACGCCGATTCGCCCCTCGCGAAAGAGGCGAAATACCACCTGAACTGCTTTGCGGAAAAGGAATGCGCGCTCGCCGCAACCAAGACCTTTACCGCGCAGCTTTACATTCTTCTCACGCTCGCGGCCGAGTGGAGCGGGAACGCGCAGCTGCTCGAGCTGGTCAAAAAAGTGCCTGATATGGCCGAAAAGGCCATCGGAATGGCGGATGAGATCGAAGCGATCGTGCCGCGCTACCGCTTTATGACGGACTGCTTCGTCCTTGCGCGCGGCGTGAACCTCCCGCTCGCGTTTGAAATTTCCTTAAAGCTGGCGGAGACAAGCTATACCCGCGCACGCGGATACGCAATTTCCGACTTCCATCACGGACCGTTTGCGATGGTCGACCGCCACACGCCGGTCTTTGTCATCGCGGCCGACCAAAAGGAATATAAGGACGCGGCCGACATCACCACCAAGCTTGAAAACGCCGGCGCGGACATCCTCTCCATCACGACGGATGAGGCGCTCGCTGCGCGCGGTTCGTGCGCGCTCAGACTGCCGCAGGACTTTACCAACGAGGCGGCGATCTTCCCGATCATCATCCTGATGCAGATGTTCGCCTGCCGCCTGACCGAGGTCAAAGGCCAGAACCCGGATGCGCCGCGCGGGCTGAACAAGGTCACGATCACGAAATAAAGCATTCTTTTTTGCAGGGTGCAGAAACAGCTGCCCGGTAAACCCATGAACGCAGGAGCGCCTGCCGGCGGACCATAATGGTCCGCCGGCAGGCGCTCTTTGTGTCGGGCTTTTAGAGGGGCCTCTCCTTCCCGCGCGGCGCGCAGGGAAGAACGACCTGTTTACTTCATAACCTTTTCGCAGAAATTCATCAACATTTGTGCACTTTCAGCGCGGATCGCCGTTCCGGCAGGGTCAAGTACGCCGCTGCCCTTTCCGTTCATGACGCCTTTTTCAACCGCCCAGGCAAGCGCCGCTGCTGCCCATTCCGACGCGCTGCTGCCATCTGCAAAGGCAGACAGATCACCCGAAGCTGCCGTATCGATCCCCTTATAATCCGCATAGCGGTATAAGATGGCGGCGAGCTGTTCGCGTGTGATGCTGTCGTCAGGCCCGAAGCGCCCGTTTCCGTAGCCGCCTGCAATATGATTGGCAGCGGCCCAGGATATGGCATCTTTGTAATACGCATTTTCCGCCACATCGGCAAAGGGATTGCCTTCCGCGTCCGGCTCCCCTTCCAGGCGATAGAGAATGGTGACGATCATACCGCGCGTCGTCGTCTGCTCGGGGCTGAACAGGTTCTCTGCCGTGCCGTTCATCATCCTCTCGCCATAGACAAACTGCACTGCATCATAAAACCAGTCGTTCTGATGGACATCGGCAAAAGGCAGATCTTCAGCGGGTATACCGCCCTCCGGTACGAAAGCGGCGGCTATCTCAACTTCTGAGGCGGGCATGGTGAAGGTATACTGTCCGTTCCCCTTATCGGTCAGCGTGAGCGCAGAGCCGTCTTTTCCTGTGACGGTCAGTTTCGACAGGCTGTACCCTTTATCCGGCGTTACGCTGATAACGACCGTACTGCCTTCTTCTGCGGTGCTGTTGCCGACCGAAACCGTGCCGTTTTCGCCTTTGTTCACGGTGATGGAATATTCATCTGCCGTTCCCGCGCCGCCGCCAATGCTGACGTTAGAGCGCGTATTGAGCTTTGTCATGGATTCATTTACATAGTACGGCTCCTGCTCAATGGTGATGTTCTGCCCATCCCCCGTGACAATGAGCTGATCAAAATCCGGCTCAGAGGAACCCCAATAGTTGTGATCCAGCGCAAGCTCGCCCTCATACCCGGCGGCGCCGCTGCTGTTCACCGTGCGGACGGCATACTGCCCATAGGTATCATCCTCTGAAACAGACAGGAACTTATTATCGGTAATGTTTACATCCGTGCACAGGTCTCCCGCGCCCCAGTTGTCTTCCAGGCGGATGCCGTTGGCGTTTTCAAACGTATTGCCGGTGATCGTGACACCCGTCGTCGCAATGAAGCCAATGCCGGATTTTACATTCCGAATGGTATTGTCCTCGTATTTGATATTGCCGCCCTGCCCCGGATTGTGGTAGGCAGAAACGGTATAGCCGTCAATCGTGCTGTTTTTAACGGTCAGGTTCTCCACATTCAGCGTGGTAATGGCCATCGTCACCTGATCGGAAGCCGGCCCCTGGAAAACGCATGTGTCTACCAGCACGTTTTTCATGACGTCGGGGCTGCCCTGGAGATACAGTGCAGTAGGGGTGGTATCCAGATTCTTTTCAGTGGATGCGCCCAGGAAGGTGAGATGCTCAAAGGCAAGCCCGTCGATCGCGCCGACTGCGGTAACGGTATCGACCTTGCCGTTTTTAAGCGTGAGCGCTTTATCCACGCTCAGGTTGCCAGGCCAGTATTTCCCTTCCAGATCGATGACCGCGCCGGGCTGCGCAGCATCGATCTTTTCCTGAAGCGTTTTCCCCCCGACGGAGACTTCGAGCAGCTGCGTCATCTCTTTGTCCGTGTAAACGGTGGAAACCTAAACGGCATCGTTTTCCCCGCCTACGATCGCCTGCGTCAGGTCCATATCTTCCCAGTAGTTGGCGCTCAGATCGACCTGACCTGCGGTCACCTTGGAAAAATTGACCTTACCGGCATCGATAAACTGGTTTTTCTGAATATCCAGACCTGCGCCGGAAATATCGGTAATCGGCGGATTATCCCAGGTGGTATATCCGATGGACGAATAGGTATAGTTTGGATCGTTATTCCAGCACTTGACGCCTTCAAAAACATTGTTGGAAACGGTGATCTCCGCCGCCGCGGTGCCGTCAAACGTAATATTGGAACGATCAAAATAATTGTTTTCCACCGTAGCGGTCATATCGCCGTCAAAGTAGAGGGAAGCGCCAAAATCCTTGTATTCGTCATATGTATAACCGCCGAGCTCTCCCGCGTCAAGACCTGCAAGCAGATCTTCCGCAATGGGTGCGAACGTGCAGTTTTTAATCACGAAATTGTCGGCGCCCGCGACCACTTCCAAAGCTTTATTCGCGTCGATCTTGTTCATGATCGTCAGGCCGGAAATGGTCACATTATCCGCAAACACCGTGATGAGGTTCTGCGTCGCCCACGCCCCATTGGCAGAATAGTCGGTGCTGTACAGATTGGCTTTTGTCTGCGCCGCGTCGGTTATTTCGTTGCCGTCTTCGTCTACGCCCATCAGGGTGACCGATTTGTCGACCGGCAGGTACCAGCCCGTCTCACCGGATACCACAGTGATGTTGTCCTGCTGAATATTGTAATCACCGGGATAAATCCTGATCACAGCGCCCGCCTCAGCAGCTTTCACGGCTTCCTCGACAGTGGCATACCAAGCGTCACCCATCTGAACACCCAAAACGCGGTTGGTAACAGTATTGCCTTCGATGGTGGCCGCCTGCAGTACCGCTTCGTCGACCTCATCCGTATATATGGGGCTGTCCACAGCATCCAGCGTGTTTTGAGTCAGCGTCAGTTCGTCGACCCCCGCCAAAGGATAAATGCCGGTGGAAGCATACTTCCACTCATTGTCTGCAGTATAAGACAAGCCGGAAATCAGGTTGCCGGTGGCTGTGATCTTTCCGTCTCTGGCGACAATGCCGTTCTGGGCGATGATCTGCTGCGCGCCGACGCCGATAATCTCGTTTCTTTCCAATACGACCTCGCCGGTGGCATTGATATCAACGGCGTTTTTCTGAAAATCTTTGATCGTACAATCCGTAATGGACGCGCTGCCCGTACCTTCGATCATAATGCCATGACCATAGGTCGTCACGCCGCAGACATACTGTCCATCCGCTGTGCAGCGGATATCTCTGACCGTGACGCGCTCCATCACGAGTCCGGCCTTGGCCAGGATGCCGCTGATGCCATGGTGCTGTGCCGTGGGGCCCGCGACCGTCAGGTTGCGCAGCGTCAGGTCGCTCTCGGAATACACGATCGGATAGCGCGCCATGCCATTATACGTGGCCGTGTCATTCTTGCTCGCCAGGTCAAACTGAATGACCGTGCCGTCCTGCGATTCGCCCTCAAGCGTCAGGTTTTGCCTGCGCCGATGACGACGCTCTCACGGTAGATGCCGTCTTTGATATAAACAGTATCCCCGGAAGAGGCCGCTTCAATGGCGTCCGCAATGGTTTTATATGCATTTTCCTGCGTACCGTCCGGATGCTCCGCAGTCGACGCCGCATCCACATACAGCGTTGCCGTCTCTGCCGCAAGCATTGCCGGCGCCATTGTCAGGAGCATGCACAGCGTAAGAAGTGCTGCCAGTAATCTTGTTTTCATTTTTCCTACCTCCCAAAGAAATGATGAAATTTATTTCAAACCAATCTGCCGGGCACAGCACTCACCCTCGCAGGCTGGATAAACGGCAAGGTTGATTGTTGCGCGCTGCGCGCATTTCGTCTGAACCAGATTGCCGATTTTTGAAAGCAGACTGTTCCAAAAGGGCAATGCAGCGTTTTTTGGCCAGATCTGCACTCTGTTCCGGAACCGCGCCCACCAGATATTTCAACGCATCGTTCCATTCTCTTGCCGGCGCGGCGCAGGCCGGAATTTGCTTTATCTCCCGGATCAGGCAAACTGTTTGCCAGGGGCCTAAAAATCTCAGGTCAGACAGATAGAGGCAGCCGAGCCTCATCGCAAGATAATCCAATAAAGACTGTTCTGTTTTCACAATTTCATCCTCCTCAAACCCTCTGCATAATACAGAATGTCCGTTTTGTAGTATCCTCTTTGAAGCGGATTTAAGGAGGAGCGAGAAACGGATGTAAAAAGCAGATTTTTTTCTATTTCAAAAGATAATCTGCCTCAAAATGAGCATTGCAAATACGCCGGTAAAAAAATAATTTTTACCGGCCTATCTGTATTGCCTATTGGTCGAATTCTCTTGAAAAATGAGGAACCGAGTAGTACAATAACAATATGTATACAGGGTTTTATCTTTTTAGTGAATGATGCTTTTCCCGCCGTTTAGTCCTTCGTACTACAAAACGGACATTTTGTACTTTATACAACGAGGCCCAGACGTTCTATCTGGCGGATATGCTCCGAACCGGATTGCATGATATAAATA
>CAKTWY010000159.1 GCA_934630445.1 uncultured Eubacteriales bacterium | reverse complement strand
TACGTCTACCGCACGGAGGAGAACGCCTTTCTCCACGGCGACATCGGCGTGCTGCTCGGCCGTGCGATCCGCGAGAGCGGCATCCTCGGCGCGTTTGAGCTTGTTCGGCCGGAGGAGACCATTCAGGCAACAGTCGTCGGCGCGGGCAGCTATACGACGGAGCTGAGCGGCAGTACGGTGGATTTCTCCCCCGCGCTTCTGCCGATGAAAAACGTGCCGGTGCTCAAGCTCACGCCTGCCGAGGAGGATACGCTCTGGCAGGGCAGCGGCGACACTGCGGCGGCGCGCATCAAATGGTTCCTCGCCCAGCAGGGCGCGGAGCGCCTCGCGCTCGCCCTTACAGGAAGGCCCTCTCCCAGATACGACGAGGTGCGCTCGCTCGCTGCAGGCCTTGCAAACGCGTTTGACCGCGCGCTTGCGCGCGGCGCGCCGGCCGTAGTCGTCCTCGAGCACGATATGGCCAAGGCGCTCGGGCAGGCGCTCAGGCGCTCGTTCGCTTCCGGGCGGGCGTGCCTGTGCATCGACTCGGTGCGCATGCACAGGGGCGATTTTATCGACCTGGGCCAGCCGGTGGCGGAAAACGCCGCCATTCCGGTAGTCATCAAAACATTGATTTTCGGTTAAGGAGTTGCGGCTTATGACGCTCAAAACCGTTTTATCCGGTCATACATATGAATTCAAGGATGTAAAGGACGTGCTCGCCCGCGCCAACGAGCAGAAATCCGGCGACGCGATGGCGGGTCTTGCCGCGCGCAGCGATTCCGAGCGCATTGCGGCAAAGGAAGTTCTTTCGAACCTTCTCCTCTCCGACCTGCGGGAAAACCCTGCCGTACCGTATGAAGAGGACGAGGTAACGCGACTGATTCAGGACGGTGTGGACGAGGAGGTGTACGCCTCCATCCGCTCGTGGAGCGTGGCGGAGCTGCGCGAGAAGCTGCTCTCCTACGAGACGGGCCCGGCCGAGATCGAGCGGCTGCGGCGCGGGCTGACGGCGGAGATGATCGCAGGCGTGGCAAAGCTCATGGGCAACCTCGACCTCGTCTACGCCGCGCGCAAGATGCGCGTCACGGCGCGCTGCAACACCACCATCGGCGAGGCGGGCACGCTCGCCTTCCGCCTGCAGCCGAACCACCCGACCGACAGCGTCAAGGGCATCACAGCATCGCTGCTGGAGGGGCTTTCCTACGCAGTGGGCGACGCTCTGCTGGGGCTGAACCCGGTCAACGACTCCTCCGCGAGCCTCGCGGAGGGATTAAAGCGCTTCGACGAGATCAAAAACCGTTATGAGATCCCCACGCAGATCTGTGTGCTGGGTCATATCACGACGCAGATCGCCGCCGTGCGCGGCGGCGCGCCGACGGACCTCATTTTCCAGAGTATCGCCGGCTCTGAAAAGGGCAACCGCGCCTTCGGCTTTTCCGCCGAAACGGTGCGCGAGGCCGAAGCGCTGCTGCGTGAGCGCGGCACGGGCAAAGGGCCGGACGTGTTATATTTTGAGACCGGCCAGGGATCGGAGCTCTCCTCCCAGGCGCACCACGGCACCGATCAGGTGACGATGGAGGCACGCTGCTACGGCTTTGCCAAGCCCTTCCACCCGTTCATGGTCAACACCGTCGTCGGCTTTATCGGGCCGGAATTCCTGTACGACAGCCGTCAGGTCATCCGCGCGGGGCTGGAGGACCATTTTATGGGCAAGCTGACGGGCATCCCAATGGGATGCGACTGCTGCTACACGAACCACATGCTCGCCGACCAGAACGATATCGAAAACCTCGCGGTGATGCTCGCCGCGGCGGGGTGCAACTATTTTATCGGCGTGCCGGCGAGCGACGATATCATGCTGAACTACCAGAGCCTTTCCTACCACGACGCGGCGGCTGTGCGTGAGGCGCTCGGCCTGCGCCCGATCGCGGAATTTGAGCGCTGGATGGAAAAGATGGGCCTGATGGAAAACGGAAAGCTCACGCCGCGCGCGGGAGATCCGTCCGTTTTCGGTACGGGGAGGTGAGCGCAATGATCGATCAGGCGACATTATCCAGAATCATCGACGAGGTGCTCGCCGCGTACCTCGCCTCTCCCGCGCAGGATGCGCCGGCGCTGCCCGACCTCACGTCGGCGGAGACAAAAGCGCGCGTTCTCATCGACGCAGCGGAAAACGAAGAGGCCGTGCGCCAGATGAAAAAGACCACCTCGGCGCGCATCGGCGTGGGCCGCAGCGGGCCGCGGCTGAAGACGGAGACGCTCCTCACGCTGCGTGCAGACCACGCGGCGGCGCGCGACGCGGTCTTTACCGACGTGCCGGAGGCGCTTCTGGGCGAGCTGGGGCTTTTCTCCGTGCAAACGGTGTGCCGGGATAAAAACGAATTTCTCACCCGCCCGGACCTCGGGCGCGTGTTTGACGCCGAGGCGGAGCGGACGATCACACAGAAATGCAAATCCAAACCGCAGGTGCAGATCTATCTGAGCGACGGGCTGAGCTCGAAGGCGATCGAAGCCAACGCGCGCGATGTGCTCCCGCCGCTGATGGACGGCCTTGCTGACCTCGGCCTGACGGTCGGAACGCCGTTTTTCGTTAAGTACGGGCGCGTTCCGGCAATGGACCGCGTGAGCGAGCTGACGGGCGCGGAAGTGACGTGCGTTCTGATCGGCGAGCGGCCGGGCCTTGCGACGCCGGAGAGCATGAGCGCGTATATTGTTTACCGCGCGACGGCCGGCATGCCCGAGGCGCGGCGCACGGTCGTTTCGAACATCCACGCGCACGGCACGCCCGCGGTCGAGGCGGGCGCATACATCGCCGAGCTGATCGCTAAGATCCTGAAGGCCCGCGCCAGCGGCGTGGAACTAAAACAGTAAGGAGGGCGGGGATATGACGGGCGACGCCATCAAAACGACCCTGCTCAGCGCGCAGATCATCGCAAACGCCGACCCCATGCTCTTAAAGGCGCTCGAAGCGCCCGCATGGGCGAGGAGCCTGGGCATTTTCACGACCGACTGTGACGACGTGTCCTACGTCGCGCTCGACGAGGCGACGAAAAAGGCCGCAGTCGAGGTCGTCTACGCGCGCTCGATGTACGCGGGCGCCAAAAACGCCTCCACCGCGAACGCGGGCGAGTTTATCGGCATCCTCGCCGGCGAGGACCCGGAGGAGGTCAAAAGCGGCCTTGCTGCCGCGCGTGATTATCTGGAGAACTGCGCGTGGTTTGAAAGCGCGAACGAGGACGATTCGGTCGTCTATTTTGCCCACTGCATCTCCCGCGCGGGCAGCTATCTCGCCTCGCTCACCGGCTGCGAGGAGGGCGTGTCCGTCGCCTATCTGATCGCCCCTCCGATGGAGGCGATGCTCGGCGTGGACGCGGCGCTCAAGATGGCGCAGACGGAGCTGAAGCAGTTCTACGGCCCGCCGACCGAGACGAACTTTGCCGGCGGCCTGCTCACGGGCGACCAGGCGGCGTGCCGTGCCGCGTGCGAGGCCTTCGCCGCAAAGGTGCGCGAGGTTGCGGCCGGCCCGGTCGCGATCTGAATCCCGCACAGGAACGCTCATATGCCGCTGTTCGCCGGCGCTGCATACCGCCGGCACGATCCAGGCAGCTATCATTATTTTTATCATGGAACGGAGGAGATCCTATGACCCTCGACCGCGATCTGCAGTCGATTCAGGAGGCGCGCGAGCTGGTGCGCCGCGCAAAGGCGGCGCAGGCGGCCTTCGCCTCGTTCACGCAGGAACAGGTCGACCGCGTGGTGCGCGCGATCGCCGAAGCGGGCGCGGCACATGCCGAAGCGCTCGCAAAGCTCGCCCAGGAAGAGACGGGCTTTGGCAAATGGCAGGACAAAACGGTGAAAAACATCCTCGCGAGCACGATGGTGTATGAGAGCGTGAAGGACGTGCGCACGATCGGCGTCCTCTCCGAGGACCGCGCGCGCGGCCTGATGGAGGTGGCGGTGCCGATGGGCGTCGTCGCGGCGCTCATCCCCTCGACCAACCCCACGTCGACGACGATCTTCAAGGCGATCATCGCGCTGAAGGCCGGCAACGCCATCGTCATGAGTCCGCACCCGAACGCGAAAAACTGCATCCTCGAAACGGTGAAAATCATCGCGCGCGCGGCGGAGGACGCCGGCGCGCCGAAGGACATCATTCAGGCGGTGACGCTCATCACCCCGCAGGCGGTCGACGCGCTGATGCGTGACCGCGACACTGGCGTCATCCTCGCCACCGGCGGCGAGGCGATGGTGCGCGCGGCCTATTCCTCCGGCAACCCCGCTATCGGCGTCGGCCCGGGCAACGGCCCGGCCTTCATCGAGCGCTCGGCGGACATCCCCACAGCCGTGCGGCACATTGTCGAAAGCAAGACGTTTGACAACGGCACCATCTGCGCGTCCGAACAGTCGATCGTGACGGAAAAATGCATTGAAGAGAACGTCGTCGCCGAGCTGGAGCGGCAGCACTGCTTCTTCCTCAGTGAGGAGCAGTCGAAAAAGGTATCCGCCCTTCTCCTGCGTGCCAACGGCACGATCAACCCCGCCGTCGTGGGCAAATGCGCGCAGACGATCGCGCGCCTGGCGGGCATCGAAGTGCCGCAGGACGCGCTCGTGCTCGTCTCGCGGCAGACGGAGGTATCGAAGAAGAACCCCTTCTCGCGCGAAAAACTCTGCCCGGTGCTCGCCTTCTACGTCGAATCCGGCTGGGAGAGCGCGTGCGAGCGCTGCATCGCCATACTCAAAAACGAGGGTGCGGGCCACACGATGACGATCCATTCGCAAAACGAGGCGGTCATCCGCGAATTCGCGCTCAAAAAGCCGACCTCGCGCCTGCTTGTCAATACGGCGGCGGCACTCGGCGGCGTGGGAGCGACGACGAACCTGCTCCCCGCACTCACACTCGGCTGCGGCGCTGTGGGCGGGAGCGCGACGTCCGACAACGTCGGCCCGCTGAACCTGATCAATATCCGCAGGGTCGCCTGGGGCGTGCGCGAGCTCTCCGAGCTGCGCGGCGGCGCGGGCACGCAGAGCGCCGGCGGTGCGAAGGCCGCAGGCGCGCTTACGGCGGCGGACATCGAGGCCATCACCCGCGCGGTGATTGAAAAGCTCTCAGCGCGCGCCTGAAGCAGACGCGGAATGCCACAGACACAAAAAATTGAAATAAATACAGGAGGAAATCAAAATGGATAAAACGTTACAGGCGCTCGGCATGGTGGAAACAAAGGGTCTCGTCGGCTCGATCGAAGCGGCGGACGCAATGGTCAAGGCGGCCAACGTCACCCTCATCGGCAAGGTGCACGTCGGCGGCGGCCTTGTCACCGTCATGGTCAGAGGCGACGTCGGCGCCGTCAAGGCCGCGACCGACGCAGGCGCGGCGGCCGCTTCCAAGGTCGGCGAGCTCGTCTCCGTGCACGTCATCCCCCGTCCGCATTCCGAAGTTGAGTACATCCTCCCTTCGCTTGAAAACTGCGACAGGAACTGACGCTTGCACGTCAAACGGGAGTTGGCAGCCGCCGGGCGCGGCGGCTGTAAAAGTACAATCAATCAAACAAACACACATTCAAGGAGGAAATGAAAATGGATAAAACGTTACAGGCGCTCGGCATGGTGGAAACAAAAGGTCTCGTCGGCTCGATCGAAGCGGCGGACGCGATGGTCAAGGCAGCCAACGTCACGCTGATCGGAAAAGTGCACGTCGGCGGCGGCCTTGTCACCGTCATGGTCAGAGGCGACGTCGGCGCTGTCAAAGCCGCGACTGACTCAGGCGCGGCGGCCGCTTCCAAGGTCGGCGAGCTCGTCTCCGTGCACGTCATTCCCCGTCCGCATTCCGAAGTCGAGTACATCC
>CAKTWY010000158.1 GCA_934630445.1 uncultured Eubacteriales bacterium | reverse complement strand
GTGTCAAACGTGACTTTCTGCCCTTCGTTCAGGCTCTTGAAGCCGTCGCCCGCGATGGCGGAAAAGTGCACAAAAACATCCCCCGAACCATTGTCGTTGGAGATAAAGCCAAAACCCTTCTCCGCGTTAAACCATTTTACTGTACCTGTATTCATTCGATCGGTACCTCCTAAAAAATTTTAATTGCCCTGCATGAAAAAAACTCACATATTTTGTAAATCATCCGCCCTGCAAATGACTTACAAAATATGTGAGTACAATCGTGCATTCGTATTACTTGTTTATTATACCACATTACGAAGCAAAGTCAAGTCCCATTTAAAAAACAATTTCCGGCCTTCCGCTCGCCGGCAGCGGAGGGCTTTGTTGAGGCAAACATCATCTGCGCATACGTGTCTTTCGCGCCCGCCCTGCCGCATACATGGAGGGCGGGCGCGAAAGAGATGGCTTTGCATACCAGCAAGCCAATACAAGCGTCAAAAGCAGGTAATCTTCTCAGGCATCCAAGATCCCCGGCAGAAGCGTGCGCTTCATAGCCGGCGTTTTTGCAAAGCGGGAGCGGATTTCTACCTGCGCTTTTTCCGCGCCGCTGCGTGTAAAGCCCTCCATGATCTCCAGAACGTGATAAGTCATATCAGCGTTTGCCCGGTGCATCCTGCCTGAAACAAGCGCCGCGGCCATATCCGCAAGGCCCAGACCCCTGCTGTTTTCAGCGTACCCGAACGTCAGCGGGATCTCCTCGATCTTTCCATGTTCCGGGCGCAGCAAACGCACCGGTCCGCAAAAGCAGTTCGGATCGGGCAGGTACAGCGTGCCTTCCGAACCGTAAATCTCCAGATGCGCCTGCCCTTCGTAATAAGCGTCAAATGTAGTGAACAGCGTGCCGATCGCGCCGCTTTCAAACTGCATGGAGCCGGCGATATAGGTCGGCACCTCGACGTCGACCACTTCGCCAAAATGCTCTTTGCTCGTGATCACGCGCTGCGCAAAGCTGGTCTTCGTCATGGCCGATACACTGCTGACGCATCCCATCAGGCTGACCAGCGCCGTCAGATAATACGGCCCCATATCGAACATCGGGCCGCCGCCATACTTGTAGTAGAACTCCGGATCAGGATGCCACGACTCATGCCCGTGGCAGATCATCGAGCCGGAAGCGCCGATCACCTGGCCGATAAATCCGTCGTCTATCAGCTTGCGGCAGGTCTGTATGCCTGCTCCCAAAAAGGTGTCCGGCGCGCCGCCAAGCATGAGGCCCTTTTCTCTGGCAAGCTTCATGATCTCGCTTCCCTCTTTGAGAGACGCCGCAAGCGGCTTTTCCGAATATACATGCTTCCCCGCTTTCAGCGCGGCCATCGTGACATCATAGTGCTCGTACGGACGCGTCAGGTTCAGTACGATATCCACTTCCGGGTCGCTGAAAAGCGCGTACATATCGTCGTACAGTTTGGGAATATGATACTTGTCCACCGCCTGCTGCGCCCGCTCGCGGATCAGGTCGCACACGCCGATGATCTCGAGCTGTCGAAAGGTATTTGTGATATTTTCAAGATAGATCCCGCTGATCGCCCCTACGCCGACAATTCCTATTTTCACCATGTCTGTATTCTCTGCCTTTCTCCGCACTGCAAATCAGTACATCTTTGCATCGTTTTCAAAACGTTCGGTGGTCAGATTGCGCTCCTGCGCGACCTTTTTCCCCTCTGCGGCCCAAAGCATGCCGCGGCGCATCAACTCCTGCGCATTGGGCGTGTTTTCAAATACATTGTCCTTGTGCCCCAGCGAGCAGTAGAACACTCTGCCGTTGCCCCAGTATTTGGTCCATGCGACCGGCATGTCGATCGGCTTGTTGGCGATATGATAATAATGGACCAGCGGGAAGCGCGTCGTCGCGAGCACCTCGACCGCCGGGTCGATATGCAGGTAATAATGCTCGCTGCACACTGGAAAATCCTCCAGGCCGTCCACGATTGGGCTGGAGCCATGGCGGATATTCACAATGTAGTTCTGCCCGTCTCCGCCCGGATGGCTGACCCACTGGCCGCCCGTCATAAACTGCCAGTCGGTTTCCTTGCGGAAAGCGTCGCACATACCGCCGTGACAGCCTGCCAGACCGACGCCTGCTCCCACAGCTTTGACAATATTGTCAACATATTCGTGCTTGATCTCCCCCATCGTCCAGCAGGGAATGATCAGGTCGTACTGCATGAGCTTTTCCGCATCTGCAAGGCAGTCCTGCGTATCATAAATTTCCACCGTATATCCCTCAGCTTCGAGAATGCGGCCAAAGCGCGCAGACACCAGTTCCGGCTCATGACCGTCCCATCCGCCCTGGAAAATCAATACTTTTTTCATCAAAACGCCTCCTTATCCCTTGCCGCTTATTGTCTTAGATCCTGCACTGAACTGTGCCGCCGTGCTCGCCGCAGGCAAAAATCGCGTCGATGACCTTCATAACGCGCAGGCACTGCTCGGGCTTGACTATCAGCTCCGCGCCGTTCTCCAGTACCTGCATGACATTCTGATAAAACTCCGACCAGTCGGGATTCTCTTCCGGCAGATCCAGAACCTGCGTCGTATGCGCCGGACGGGGAGCCATCGTTCTCGTCGGGCCGGCGGCAGTATAAACGATATCGTCCTCCCACGCCATCTCATCCGCGTTCTCCGCAAGCTTGACGATCTTTCCGTGGCACTCCCAGTCGTCTACAACAGCCGTGCCGTCCGTGCACGATATGTGCCAGCGCGGATGGTTGATAAAGCAGTTTGTGGAAAATTCCATCAATGCCGATACGTTGTTCTCAAAGCGCAGCATCAGCTTTACATTGTCGTCCACTTCCGGCGTAAAGACGGATTCCAGATGAGCAGATATGCTCACGACCGGCGACTTGATCAGATCCATCAGCTGGTCGAGCAGATGTACGCCCCAGTCGAGCAGCATTCCGCCGCCGTTCATCTTATAGCCGCGCCAGCCGTGCATCGCCCCGCGCGGGCCCTGTACGCGCGACTCGATAAAATATGGTTTGCCGATCACGCCGCTGTTGAGGATATTTTTAATGATGCAATAGTCCTTGTCCCAGCGCCTGTTCTGATGGACGGTGAACAGCTTTCCCGTCTCCTTGCTGACAGCGATGATCTCTTCCAGCTCCGCCGCATTCATCGTGACCGGCTTTTCGCAGACAACATGCTTGCCCGCACGCAGGCAGGTGATCGCATAGTCTTTATGGAAATTTTCGGCACCGCTACCGTCACAATATCAACCTGCGGATCGGCCAGAAGCGCTTCCACACTTTCATAGGCTTTGATGCCGTTTTCCTGTGCTTTCTGCCGCATCTCTTCGCGGATATCATACGCGCCGACCACTTCAATGTCCGACAATTGTTCTATACTCTTGTGATGCCATCCTGCCATTCCGCCGTATCCGATCAGTGCAAGACCGTATTTCATATGCGCACGCTCCTCTGTTTTTTGTCCTTTATCGCCTGTCCAGCGGCCGTCTTCACCCGCTGCGGCGATTTCTACTGGCATATTATCACAATGTGATGTACAATACTAACTAACGGTTCAATCATTCCACTCATTTATTGCACTGACAGGAGGGCGCCGCAATGATCCCGTTTTTTGAATACCGGACAGAATCCGTACAGGCCTCTTCCGCGTCGGGCTGTGATTTCCCGCCGCATCTGCACACCGGAGCGGAGCTCGTCCGTGTACGCAGCGGTGTCGTTCAGGTCCGGATCGGCGACACCGAATATACGGTCTGTTCCGGTCAGATCGCCGTCATATTTCCCAACACCGTCCATGCATACCGCACACTCACAGACGCAGAAAACACGCAGATCGATCTTTTGATCTGCGGCAACGAACATGCCAACGGCTTTCCGGAAAGGTTTTCCCGTGCGAGATGTGAAAACCCGCTTCACGCGCTGCGCGCGCTCCACGCCGATGTCGATTATATGATCGATGCGATTGTGCACGAGACACAGGGGGCAAAAAACGTGCGCATCATGAATGCATATTTTCAAATTCTCTGGGCGCGGCTGCTGCCGCAGATCAGGGTCACCGCCCTGTCGGAACCGGCTGTTTCCGATCTTGCGGCATCGCTCATTCTGTACGTTTCCGAGCACTGCTGCGAGCCGCTCACGCTGGAGATGCTCTCAAAGCAATTCGGCGTCTGCCGTTTTTATCTCTCGCGCACGTTCACCAAAGTGCTCCACACCGGCTTTTATGAGTATATCAACGCGCTGCGCGTGGAACACGCAAAAAAGCTCCTGCTCAGCAGCAGCGCCAAGATCCTCGATATCGCAATGCAGTGCGGTTTTCAAAGCCAGCAGACCTTCAACCGCGTGTTCAAGGCCGCCTGCTCCGTCACGCCGAAAGAGTATCGCAGCCAGACCGCATCCATGCTGAAATGACGCGGCAGATCGATCTTTAACCGGATATGCTTAAAAACGACAGCCGCGCGGACCGTTCCCGGTTCGCGCGGCTGTCATTTTCTTTTTCAGCGTTGGTCTCACTGTATGCGCATCGCTTCCACACGCTTTTTGTCCGGCGTGACGAACGCCGTCTGAAAATTCTCATAATTGACCATGCCGGTCTTCCCGCCGTACAACTTTTTGACATGGCGCACCTGTGTGTAGTCCACAGGTACGAGCGCGCTCTCCGCCGCCTGCGAATGATACGCCGCGATCATCGCCGCCTCCGTCATGGCCAGGTCCGTCGGCTGTTCCCCCTCGCAGACAAGAATGACATGCGAGCCGGGTATCTTCTGCGTATGGAACCACCAGTCCGCCTTAAACGCCGTCTTAAGCGTAAGCTGTTCGTTTTGACGGTTGTTTCTCCCGGCAAAGACCGCGAAGCCGTCTGTCGTGCGGTATTCGACCGGCGGTGTGAGGGGCGGCTGCTTTTTGCCCTTCTCCCCTTTGGCGCGCGCAAGATACCCGTTCTCCTTCAGCTCCTCGCGGATCTCCGAGACATCCTTCTCCGTCTCGGCGCGTGCGATCTCCTGCAGCACGCTCTCCAGATACGCGCGCTCCCGCTCTCCGGTAGCAATCTGCTCCGTCAGCGCCTGTTCGGCGTTTTTCGCTTTGGCATAATCCTTATAGTATTTTTGTGCGTTCTGCTGCGGGCTCAGGCGCACGTCGAGCGCGATCGTCAGCTCGCCCTCGTTCTCATCGTAAAAATTGGTGACCGTGACCGACTTCGCTCCCCGCTCGACACGGTAAAGGTTCGCCGTCAGCAGGTCTCCCCGGATGCGCAGTCCTTCGCGGTCGACAGATTTTTTCAGCTCCTCACGCTGGCTTGAAAGCTTGCGCACAAGGCGGTCGCGCTGTGTCTGGATGATCTTCTGCATATCGTGCGTGCGCCGCCTGATGCGCTCGGCGCGCTCGCGCCGGTCATAGTACGCCAACAGCAGATCGGAAAAGCGCGCCTGTTTGCGGCATACCGCGCTGGCCCCATACTGGAGTATGGGCATAAACGTGAAGTCAAAGGCCAGCTCCTCCCCGCTCCGGTACAGCAGCATTGGCTCGTAGCGCTGTTCGCGCACCCGCGCGCAGAGCGCTTCCATCTCATCCGCCGCACGGCCTCGGGCGCTCTCATCCAGGCGAAACACAGCCGGCGAGGCATCCAGCGCCGTGCGGAAGGCGATCTCCCGCGCGATGAGGGGCGATACGCCCAGATAGGATTTTAAGATCACCTGGTCGAGCGTTTCGTCCGCCTTTTCCGAAAGCCGTGCCAAAAACGCCGCCCGGTCAAAATCCAGCAGCTGTCTCTTCTCCGGCGCACGAGGCACGCGATAAAAAAGGCCCGGCAGCAGCTGCCGCTTTTCCGACATTTCACTGTCGATCCGCTTCAGGCAGTCAA
>CAKTWY010000157.1 GCA_934630445.1 uncultured Eubacteriales bacterium | reverse complement strand
GCTCAGATGTGCCCGCTCGCTGCACCGACCGGACGCACTGCAGGCGGCTGCCGGGCAGGAAAATAGCGCCTTATGGCAAGGCGCTTGATATCCATTAACGGTATGCCGTTTAACCGCTTCACAAAAAATGCGTCCTATTCGCGGAATTCAAGAAGTTTGCATGGTTTCACGCGCAGTGCTGCGGCAATGCTGAAGAGAATCTCCAGTGAGAAGGGACGGATAATATTGGGCGCCTCAATCGCGCTCAGGTGCGAACGGCTGATGCCGATGCGTTCGGCCAGTTCGTCCTGCGTCATACCGGCACGTTTGCGGTAATAGGCAATATTAAAACCGAGTTCAATATAATAATCGCGATTTTCAAATGACACCGCCTTCGCCCCGGACACACGCATCTCCCCCTTTTCCTTTTTTATTTTATCCATCCAGATACAAAATATAAATTATCCATATCAATGCTATTGCTTTATATTGAATAGCAATATATAATGATAAAAGAGCAAATGCTCTATTATAGGTGCAGGGGATGGAGATATCAGAAATGCATGGAAAGGAACTGTTGGAAGAGCTTGTACAAATGCGGGGTGTGGCATTCATATCCGATCTGCATGCCCTTTTATGGACCGATGAAACCGTACAGGCCGTGACGGCGATTCCCGACGATCAATTTGCCCTTGAGGAGTGGAACGAGGCACTGCAATACCTGTTTGACTGCCGCCGGACGTGCTGCAGTGTGGGAGAGGCCAAGCAGCTTTTCTCCATACTTGCAGATCAGTACGGCCGATAATACGCAGCCCCTACCCAAGCGCGGCCCGCCATGCCTTCGGCAGATACCTGCAAAGCAGCAAGAGCTTGAGAACCATGTACAGGTTCTCAAGCTCTTGCTTTTCCTTCTGAACATTTTTCATATAAGAGTACGGACAGTGGTCTTTGACACCCAATCAGCGCAAAAGCTGATATCTGGAAGCACCGTCTGTTTCCCCGGTTTATTACAGCGCACAGGAACGCATCAGGGCGCGCGTGTTTTGATACAGCGCGCGAAAACGCCCATACCCCTCGCGGTAGAGCGCGAAACGGCCGGCGGCCGGCTCGTACATCTCCGGTGCAAACGCCACATGCGCAGCGCACGCCTCGCCGAGGTCTGCAAACACCTGCGCGCCGACGCCCGCAAGGAGGCATGCGCCGAGGCAGGCCTGCTCCTTCTCCGTGCAGACCCTGACAGGCGATTCAAAAATATCCGCCTGCATCTGCAGCCACACTGCGCTGCGCGCCCCGCCGCCCGACGCAATGACATATTCTGCGCGAAGGCCGAGCTCTTTCAATATCTCCATCGAGTCGCGCAGGCTGTAAACGACGCCCTCCATCACTGCGCGCGTCAGAAAACGCCTGTCGTGCGAAAGCTGCAGGCCAAAAAAGGCGCCTCTGGCGTGCGGGTCCATATGCGGCGTCCGCTCGCCGGAGAGATACGGCAGATATAAAAGCCCCCCGCTCCCGGCAGGCGCGCCCTGCGCAAGACGATCAAGCGCGGCGTATGCCATATTTCCTCCGAACACCTCATTTTTCAGCCATTTGAGCGACAGGCCGCTTGCGAGCGCCGCGCCGAAGATGGTGAACGCCCCCGGAACAGCGTGACGGAACGTCTGCGTGCGCAGGAGCGGATCGTACCGGTCTGCAGTGGAAAAGGCAGCGATCTGCCCGCCCGTTCCGATGTTGGCAATAACGCCGCCCTCTTCCAGCAGGCCGTTGCCGATGCTCTGCGCCGGCTGGTCGCCTGCGCCGCAGACCACGGGCGTGCCGGTCCGCAGCCCCGTTTCGCGCGCGGCGCGCGCGCTGACCTCGCCCACGATCTGCCCGGCGGGATATACCCGCGGAAAGAGCGACGCGTCAAGGCCCAGCGCGCGCAGCAGCTCCTCTGCCCAGGCGCCGCGCCCGACGTCAAAAGCAAGCGACGCGGACGCATCCGACGCATCCGTCGCGCGCTCTCCCGTCAGGCGCAGGCGGATATAGTCCTTGGGCAAAAGGACGCAGTCGATCCGCTCGAACACCTCCGGCTCCTGCTCCCTCACCCACAGCAGTGACGGCAGGAGAAAGCCCGGGAAAATCCGATTCTGAAGCGTGCGCGCCAGCACGTCTTCTTCCATCACACGGGATATCTCCTGCGCCTGCCCGCCCGAGCGCTGATCGAGCCAAACGATGGCCGGGCGCACCGGCCGGTCGTTTTGATCCACCGCCGCAAGCCCATGCATCTGCCCTGTAAGGCCGACCGCCCGCACCTCGGAAAACGCCGCGGGGAAGCGCGCCCTGAGCGATAAAAGCGCCTGACAGACCGCCTGCCACCACACCTCGGGCGCCTGCTCCGCATAGCCGGGCCGCACGCTGCACACGTCGTATTCCCGCGCCTCGACGCCGACCGTACCTGCGCCCGCTTCCAAAAGCATGGCTTTGGCACTGGATGTACCCAGATCGATCCCCAGTAAAAACGCCATTCTCCCACCTGCTCCCGTCCTGTTGTTGATCTGTTCTCAGGATAGCACACCGCGCAGCGCGGCACAAGCGGCAACTGGTGATAACTTTTATAAAACGACACATTGCGCGGCGCACGCAAAAGCATTATACTGGAGGTAACAGCCAGCTTTTTGAGGGGGAAGGATATGAAAGCAATCGTTCTGATGGCGGATACGACGATCCGCAGCTGCCTGCGTTTTTACGGCGGCACACGCGCGCTGACACCCAACCTGGAGCGCCTGGCGGCGCGCTCGACTGTTTTTGACGGGCACTGGTGCGGCTCGGCGCCGTGTGTGCCCGCCCGGCGCGATATGTTCACAGGACGCCTGAATTTTCTCGAGCGCAACTGGGGCGGTGCGGAGCCGTTCGACCACCTGCTCTGCCGTCTGCTGCGCGACGAGCGCGACACCTATTGCCACCTTGTGACGGACCACACCTTCTATTTCACGCCGGGAGGAGAAAATTATCCGTTTTCCTTTAACTCCTGGGAGCTTTTCCGCGGGCAGGAGCACGATCCGCTCAATCCGCTTGTCAAAAAGGTCGAGGTGCCGGAACACCACGGCCTTCTCTCCGAGCAGTACTATAAAAACAGGCAGCTGTTTCAAAAGGAAGCGGACTATCCCTCACCGAAAACGTATCAAAGCGCGGCGGACTGGCTGGAGCGCAACCACGAGGAGGACAACTTTTTCCTCTGGGTGGAGAGCTTTGACCCGCACGAGCCGTTCGACACGCCAAAGGACTTCCTCGACCTGTACGGAGATGATTACGAAGGCATCCCCTATTTCTGGCCGCACTATGCCCCGTGCGACGATACGCCCGAGCAGCTCCGGCACATCCGCAACTGCTATCTCGCCGCGCTGACAATGATGGACAAGTGGCTCGGCAAGGTCCTTGATGTGCTCGACCGCCACGACATGTGGAAGGACACAATGGTGATCTTCACGACCGACCACGGCTTCATGCTCGGCGAACACGGCTTCATGGCCAAAAACTATATGCCGGCATACAACGAGGTATTTCACATTCCGCTGCTCATTGCACACCCGGACATTCCGGGCGGGAACCGCATTTCAGCGCTGACGCAGAACATCGACCTCTTCCCCACGATCGCAGAATATTTCGGCGTCGGCGCCGAGCACTTCAAAAATCCGATCCATGGCAAGTCCCTCCTCCCGCTGCTGCGCGGTGAGACGGACAAACTGCGCGACGCAGTTCTGTACGGCTATTACGGCCTGAGCGTCAATATGACGGACGGAAAGTACACCTATCTGCGCGCGGCCGCGGAGGAGGACAACACCCCGCTGTACCTCTACACCGCCATGCCCGCGACGCTCAGGCAGTATTTCGGGCTCGATTCGATGACGGACTTTTCCGGCATCGAAATGGGCCGCTTCCTGAAATGGACGGATTACCCGGTCTTTAAGATCCCGTCGAAGGATGTGGATTTTCAAAACCCGTCGCAGTCCTTCCGCCGCCGCAGCCGCTTTAATGCGGAGAGCATGCTCTTCGACATTGAAAACGACTATGCGCAGGAGCACCCCATACAGGACGCGGCACTTCTGGAACGGTACAGCGCGCTCCTGAAAGAACTGATGCTGCGCCACGACACGCCCGAGGAGCAGTTTATCCGCCTGGGGCTTTGAACATTAACGCTGCGCCCGGCCGCCTCCAGAGCAAAGCGCCTTGCATGACAGTGCGGCGCAGGCGGCCCGGAAACCCATCCATCAACCCATCCATCAGCATCGCCGCCGGCAATAGCCGGCGGCGATTTTATTGGCGCGCACCCTGCCGAACAAGCGGAGCAAACGGCCTGCCCTGCGCATAGTATGCCGTGGGCGCAATATGCCCAAACAGGAGGCAACACTATGGGTGTCACAAACTCAAACAAACAAATCAGCACCGACAGGATCGACTGCGACGGTATGCTCCGTGTAACGCTCGCCCTGACGGCAGCTCCTGATATCACATCAAACCCGACCGACATTGTTCTGGTGCTCGACCGTTCCGGCAGTATGGCAGGCTCGCCGCTGGCCAATATGAAGACCGGCGCCAAAACTTTTATCGATATCATAGACGAGGCGACTGACGGAAGTCAGGACGGCACCATCGGCTCCGGAAGCCGTATCGGCATTGTAAGCTTTGCGGACGAAGCCACGATCAACGCTCCCCTCATGACCTCGGTTCAAACGCTCAAGACTGCGGTAGACGCTCTTTCTTCCGGGGGACGCACCAATCATGCTGACGCATTTACCGTAGCGTCGCAGATGTTTGATCCGCTGTCCACCAAGCAGAAAGTGATCGTCATGTTTACCGACGGCAAAACCACGGCCGGCCCGCCGCCTTCGCCGGTCGCCGCGGCCGCGCGCGCGGCCGGTATTATTATCTATTGCATCGGACTCATCGGCGAAAATGGAATCGACGTCGATACGCTCAACGACTGGGCGACCGACCCGAACGCCTCGCACGTAGCTGTAACGCCGGACGACGCACAGCTCGAGGATCTTTTTGCCGATCTGGCTGCAAACATTTCAAAGCCCGGCGCGACCAACATCGTTATAAATGAAGTCGTGAATCCGGACTTCATCATCGTCAGCGTTTTGCCGCCGAACAAAGGCACTCCCACGCTCATAAATTCCACAACCATCCGGTGGGAAATCCCCTCGCTGGGCGTAACGACAAGCGAAGGCGCCTCGCTTGAATTCTTTATCCGCCACACGGCGCAGACGTCCGGTGAAAAACTTGTAAACAAATCCATCAGCTACACCGACACAGAGAAAAACGTCGTCACCTTCCCGGATCCGTCGGTCACCGTCGACTGCGGCGTAGTGGTGACGCCGGAGAAATGCCCTACTCCTGTTACGCTCACGGTCGGCGGATGCGAAGACTCCGTCGTCGTGAACCTGGGAGACGCTTATCTCGAGTCGCTCGGGCGCATCGTACAGCTCGACGTTACGATCAAAAACGTCTGCCCGCGCAAGCGCGTCGCTCTGGCTGTGATCCTGACCGAGGTCGACAGGCAGGGCCTCGAGCACCCGCGCGGTATGAAGGCGATTACGGTACCGGCGCATAACAGCGCCTCCTGCCGCGACGTTCTTGTCAAATGCGTAAAATTCGTTCTTCCTGAGGACTTAAATGAATCCGGAGGGAGTTCTACCTCCATGTGCGGCGTGCGCAACCTGAAGGCGCGTTTTATTGCGCATAACATCGACACGGATTTTGTCTGCTGCGGCGCCACTCCCACTGTCGTCTGAGATCGGTCCGCGACTGTTTAATAAAAGGACCGGCGCGCTTTGAAGCGCGCCGGTCCTCAGCCTGTCGAAAAAGTGTAGCTTTGGCTGGGCTTTTTCATTTAGAAGAGGTAAAATAGAAGCAGGTGGTGAGAG
>CAKTWY010000156.1 GCA_934630445.1 uncultured Eubacteriales bacterium | reverse complement strand
GCCAGCTCTTCCGGCGTATACATTTCCAGCCGCAGCATCACGCCAAAGCGGTCGCGCAGCGGCGACGTCAGCTGCCCGGCACGCGTCGTCGCCCCAATCAGCGTGAATTTTGGCAGATCCAGGCGGATCGAACGCGCCGCAGGGCCCTTGCCGATGATAATATCCAGCGCATAGTCCTCCATCGCGGGATAGAGCACCTCTTCCACGCTGCGGTTTAAGCGGTGGATCTCGTCGATAAAAAGAATATCGTTCTCGTTCAGATTCGTCAGCAGCGCCGCCAGGTCGCCCGCCTTTTCGATGGCGGGCCCGGAAGTGATGCGGATGTTGACGCCCATCTCGTTGGCGATGATGCCGGCGAGCGTTGTTTTGCCAAGGCCCGGCGGACCATAGAGAAGTACGTGGTCCAGCGGCTCCGCGCGCATGCGCGCCGCCTCGATGTAGACGCGCAGGAGGTCCTTCGCCTTCTCCTGTCCGATGTATTCCGTTATGCTTTTCGGGCGCAGGCTCCCCTCCGTATCGTCGTCGCGCGTCAGCGACGAAGTGACGATGCGTTCCTCTTCCCGATTGTCAAATTCAATGCTCACGCGCTATCTCACCAGCCTTTTGAGCGAAAGTTTGATGATATCCTCCACGGCAAGGTTTGCCGTATCAATGCCGTTCATCGCCGCCGCCGCTTCCGCGCGCGAATACCCAAGCACCGCAAGCGCCGCAAACGCCTCCGCCTGCGCGCCGCCCTCTGCCTGCTGTACAAAACCAAGGTCCGGGTTTGCCTGCGCGCCGGCCAGCTGCTCTTTTGTCATCTTGTCCTTGAGTTCCAAAACAATGCGCTGCGCCAGCTTTTTGCCCACGCCGGGCGCCTGCGTGAACGCCTTTTCATCCCCGGCAATGACGCTCAGCGCCAGCTTTGAGGGCGACACCACCGAGAGGATCGCAAGCGCCGCCTTCGGTCCCACGCCGGAAATGCCGATCAGCAGCTTAAAGCAGTCCAGTTCCTCCTGGTCGTGAAATCCGTACAGTTCAAAAAGCTCCTCCCTGACATGCAGATAGGTGTAAAGCTTTGCCACTTCACCTGTTTTCAGCGAAGCGAGCGTGTACTGCGACGTGCGGCACGCGTACCCCACGCCTCCGCAGTCGATGACCGCGAGGTTCGGCTCGGTATGCACGACCGTTCCCTTTACATAATAAAACATCTTTTTCTCCTGTAATCGGGCGCGTTTGACCCGGCGTTTCCCCCGTTATTTCAAACTGCAGCGCCCGCATTTTTATCTGACCCCCGAAAGAGACGAACCCGCCGTATGCGCGTGGCAGATCGCGATCGCCAGCGCATCGGCCGCATCGTCCGGCCGCGGGATGTGATCGAGGTTTAAAAGCACCCGCGTCATCTCCATGACCTGCCGTTTCTCCGCCCGGCCATAGCCGACGACCGCCTGCTTGACTTCAAGCGGCGTGTATTCCGCCGGGTCATACCCTGCCTCGGCGCACGCAAGAACAATCACCCCGCGCGCATGCCCCACGTGGATCCCTGTCGTCACATTGGTGTTGAAAAAAAGTTCCTCGATGGCGATCGCGTCCGGCTGAAAGGCCGCGATCAATTCACCCATGTCGTGATAGATTTCCTTCAGGCGCTGCGAGATCGGCCGCCCCGGCGCAGTTTTGATTGCACCGTATTTCAGAAGCTGGAACCTGCCGCGTTCATAGCGCACCGCGCCGAACCCGACCGTCGCATACCCCGGGTCAATCCCCAATATCGTCATTTTTCCGTCACTCTTTGCATTTGTTTCGCGCTCACTTTCATTCTGTATTATCATATCATGCAGCAAAAACAATGGCAAATATTTTATAGTCTAAAAAAACTGCATCTCACGATGCGCCGCTTTTCCAGATTTTCCCTCCCTGCCAGCCTGCGCAAAAACAAAGGCGCCGCAGATCGCGGCGCCCCTTGCCCAGTTCGGCGTATCGTTTGTAATTTTTACCGTGTTTCGCCTGCGCTTTGCTGCGTCTGGATAACGACAATGAGCCCTTCCTGTGCGGCCGGGTCGATATCTTCCCTGCCCGACTCAATGAGCGTGACGTCGTAAAACGCGGAAAGCTCTTCGATCGCCTTATCGCGGTCGGTTGCATTGTTTTTGATGGAGATCAATACCGTGCCGTCCGCGCCCTCTTCCTGATCCATGAAGTCCAGCATTTCCTTCGGATCCGCCGTGCCCTGCGCGACAATGATGAACGCCACCGGCTGATTGAGCGACAACGCCGGCATCTGCATCTTTTGGCTGTCCGGCGCGATCGAAAACTGCTGTGCGTTCCCTGCAGCGTCTTCCATCGGCGCTTCAGTAATCCTCGCAGCCTCAGGCACAGCGCCGCCTGCAGGCGCGAAATTCTCTTCCGCTGCCGCCGGCGTTTCCGCGCTCTCCGCTGTCATCGCCTGCGGCGCATCGGCCGGCGCCATATCCATCGCCGATGACGATTTTGTGCCACCGTCCAAATAAAGGTCGCTCACGTCGCCAAACACGCCCGAAACCACCAGAAGAACCGCCGCCACAAGGCCGGCCGCCAGTGTAAACGGCCTGAAGCGCCAGCTTTCTGCCCGGTGCGGACGCCTGTTTTCTCTTTCCGCCTTCACCGCATCCATAATCCGCCCGTGAAGCGCATCTGGAACCTCACAGCAGAGCGCGCACGTCTCGTCCGACAGGATGCTGTACGCTTCGCAGCGGCTGCGGCATTCGCCGCATTCTTTCAAATGCGCTTCCACTTCAGCCGTTTCTTCTGCCGTCAGCTCGCCGTCGACATACAAACTGATTTTTTCAATATATGCGTCACACTGAGACATCATTCGCGCCCCCTTTCATGAGTGTTAGACGCTTTGGGGCCGAAGATGTTCCCTGTCGCGACAATGATTTTGCGCAAATTTTCACGTGCGCGCGCGATGCGCGACTTTACTGTTCCCTCTTCCAGCTCGAGCACCTCGGCGATTTCCGCATAGCTCAGGCCGCTGATCTCACGCATGACGAGCACCTCCCGGTGCTGTTCACTCAGGCGCAGAATCGCCCCCGCGATCTCCTCGCGAAGTTCTTTTCTGTCATACGCCGCCTCCGGCGCATGGCGCTCATCCGGAAGCTCGAGTTCCTTCCCGTTCGCTATCTCGCCGTCCAGACTCAGGGAGTTCTCATTCCGCTTTGCATTTTTTCGTGAAAAATCAATGCAGATATTAAATGTGATCCGATATAGCCAGGTTGAAAAGCTGCTCTCCTCCTTAAAGCCCGAAAGCGAGCGGAATACGCGCAGGAACACTTCCTGCGTGATATCCATTGCATCCTGCTCGTTGCCGGTCGAGCGCAGCGCGTAATTGTATACTTTCCGTTCATAAGCGGTGACGAGCGCTTCGAACGCCTGCTCGTCGCCCTCTTTCGCCAGCCGAATGCTTGCCTGTTCGTCTTGCATCGTTTCACCCGTTTCTGTGAGTTATTCGTCGTGCGCCGCGCAGGTGTCCAGAATGTCTTCGATCAGCCGTTGGAGGTCTTCAAGCCGTGTAAGCGCCGACACGCGCTCGCGCAGCGGCTTCGCGCCCGCCACGCCTTTGAGATACCACGCCATATGATTGCGCGCTTCCAGCAGCGCGGTGCGCTCGCCCTTATACTCCGCCGCAAGCATGATCTGTCGGCGCGCCGTCTCCATGCGCGCGCCAAGCGGCGGCACCGGGTCGGGCGTCTTCCCGGCGAGCGCCTGTTCCACGCGCGAAAAAATCCAGGGATTGCCCAGCGCGCCGCGCCCGATCATAATAAAATCCGCGCCCGTTTCGTCGCGCATGCGCAGCGCGTCGTCCGGTGTTGCCACATCCCCGTTGCCGATCACAGGGATGTTAACCGCCCGCTTGACCGCCGCAATCATGGCATAATCCGCCTTGCCCGCATACATCTGCGTTTTTGTGCGCGCGTGCAGGCAGATCGCCTGCGCGCCGGAAGCCTCCGCCATGCGGGCAAACTCGACGCAGTTGACGTGCGCCTCATCCCATCCAAGACGGAACTTCACCGTCACAGGCGAACGCACCGCATCCGCTGCGGCGCGTATGATACGCGCGGCCCGCTCAGGCTCGCGCATCAGCGCGCTCCCGTCGCCGTTTGACACGATCTTCGGCGCGGGGCAGCCCATGTTGATATCGACCGCATCCGCCTGCGAATATTCCAGCGCAAGGCACGCGCCGCGCGCCATGCTCTCCGCTTCGCTTCCAAATATCTGCGCCGCGCACGGAACGCTCTTTGCTCCGAGCGCGAGAAGCGCCTTCGTTTTTTCATTGTTATAGCACAGCGCCTTCGCGCTCACCATTTCCGTGACAAGATACGATGCCCCGTTTTCCGCGCAGATCGTGCGGAATGCCAGGTCCGTGACCCCCGCCATGGGGGCCAGCATCGTGCGCACACGCAGGGCTATCGTTCCAATTCTCAAATCCATGCTCCCAATTATATCATATCATATTTCAAATTTCAAATTTTTAAGAAACCGCGCCTTCCTCAGTATGATTTGCGCCGGTGAGGAACGCGCCGAACACCTCCTGTGCCAGCTCGGAAAAATACGCGGCGCTCACCGGTTTGTCATAGGCGTTCACCGCATGCTTTGCAGCAAGTTCCTCTGTATAATCCGCCAGCGGTATGACCTGATAGTTCTTTCCGCCCTTCTCATAGTGGGTGACAAGCGGTGTGACAAACGCATCCGTGAGCGATACGCTCCCATCAGCCGCCTTTTCGATCGTCACATGCATCATCGCGCCGAGCATCGTGTCACGCTTCTGCTGGGAGGAAATAAAATTGCCCAGGGAATACATGCACAGCGCCCGGTTGCCGCTCTCGTCTTCGATCCACTCCATTGGCTCGATCACATGCGGATGCATGCCGACGATCAGCTTCACGCCCAGCGACGTCAGGTACTGCGCCAGCGCGCGCTGCTCATCCGTCGGCGTCAGGCGGTACTCGGCGCCCCAATGCATGCTCGCCATGATGATATCGCACTTGCCCTCTAACGCCGCGACATCCTGCGCGATCGCCTCACGGTCGATCAGCGGCACCAGATACGGCTTGTCCGCCGGCAGCGGTATGCCATTCGTTCCGTACGTGTAGGTGACAATGCCGATGCGGATGCCGTTTTTTTCAATGATCTTCGGCTCCATGCGCGCTTCCTGGCTGTCGTACATACCGATCATCAGCGCCTCAGGCACCGTCTTCCAAAACGCGGCTGTCGCAAGCACGCCTTTGGCATAACGGTCCATCGAGTGGTTGTTCGCCTGATTGACAATGTCAAATCCCGCTGCCACAAGGTCGCGCCCGACATCCTGCGGGGAATTGAACTGCGGATAGCCGGACGGCTCTTCTCCCGAGAGCGGCGCCTCCTGATTGACATAGGCAAGGTCCGCCGCCTCTATCAGGTCCTGGACCGGCGCGTACATGGATGAAAAATCATAGCTCCCGTCCGCCTGCTTCGCAGCGCGGAAGAGCGTATTATGGATCAGATTGTCGCCGACTGCGACGAATGACACACGAGACGGCTCTTCCGGTTCCTCAGGCGTCTCCGGCTCCGCAATCTCCGGCTCTTCCTGCGGCGGTACATCGTCCTGCACCATATGCTCATGTGGCGTCTCTTCCTGAACAGCGGGCGTTTGATCCCCCGGCACATTCAGATCGGCCGGCGCACAGCCGCACAGCAGGCACAGCGCCGCCAGCAGTGCTGCCAGACGCATGATTGCTCTTCGTCTCATATTTTCCTCCAGCCCCGCCGCAGCGGGCACATCGTATTTTTGTGCGCTAAGCTCTCATGTAACCAGGGAAGCATCTCCATCTGCATCCCCTAAACCGCCGCAATCGGCGGCAACCTGCCCCCGTATCCAAAACAAGCGCTCGCGCTTGTTTTGGATTTATTATACCA
>CAKTWY010000155.1 GCA_934630445.1 uncultured Eubacteriales bacterium | reverse complement strand
TGCTTGTGCTTCACCCGACAGAGATACGATATCGGTTGGACTGCCAGGCAGGCTTTTGTCTTTCATATGTAGAAATGGAACCCTTACCCATTCCGCCGAATAGCCTGATGTGATGCCTTTATTAAGGTCAGGCGTTTCAGAAGGAGAAAGACCATGTGTAATAGATATACCCAGCGGCAAGTATGTCTGATGAACCATTTGCGGAAACTGTGGCAGCAGCATGTGTATTGGACACGTTTTTTTATCATCAGCACGGCAGCTGATTTAGCCGATTTAGAGCCGGTGACCAAGCGATTGCTTCGAAATCCGGATGATTTTGCATTGGCGCTCGCTCCATTTTATGGTGTAAAAGTTTCTAATTGTTTCAAAGAGCTTTTCACACAACATCTGCTGATCGCGGCAGACCTGGTCAATGCAGCAAAAAAGCAAGAATCGGCAAAGGTGGAGGCGGCACGCAAAAAGTGGTATGCCAATGCCGACGACCTTGCACAATTCCTGGCCAATCACAACCCTTGCTGGGATGAGTCGATGTGGCGCAGCATGCTGTACGATCATCTGGATATGACGGAAAAAGAGGCTGTGCTGCGTCTGGAAGGAAAATATACGCAGGATATTCAGATGTTTGACAACATCGAAAAGGAAGCTCTGAAAATATCCGACTACATGTCCGGCGGCATAATCAGACAGTTCTGCCTTCGATAGATGATGTTATGCGTTTCGGCGCAGGGAGGAATCGGTAAGCTGCAGGCCACCCGCAGATTCTGCGGGCGGCCTGCTTTGCTTTACGATATTCAATCACCGGTGGGGTCGTTTATCAGCGCGGCGACGCGGAATTCATGCTGGTGTCCATCCTGTGGCCGCGTTTCCGCGTTGGCGAAATGGACGTGCCGGCCGTCGCCGACGTCGATGGCGCCGCCGCTTCTTCCGACAAATTCATGATAGTGTTCGTCATAGAAATCCGTGTGAAAGTGAATCTCGTGCACATGATCGTCCGAACCCATGGAGATCGCCTCGCCGCTTACTGTGGCGAAGCGGTGGTTGTGGCGGCAGCAGCCGCACCCGGCCGGTTCCGTGCTGCCGACGATTTCGTGCACATGCCGCTGCGTCTGGCCGCCGCGCTCTGCACTGCGGATAATAGGTTCCCAAAACTCCATAAAGTCAGCATCCTCCGTTAAATTTGGGAAGGTTCGTATCCTTCCCCTGCAGTTTATGCCCCGGCGTGCCAGGGCGTGCCTTGTCCTGCCCAAAAGGCCGGCAGGCGGGCGCTGCACACAGCTGTGAAAGCGCGTGCTGAGCAGTGCTGAACATTGTTTTATGCGACGACGACCCGTTTATCCTGCGCCTGGGAGCGGAGAAAATGGAGCGCATTATTGAGCAAAAGGGATGCAGAGCGCAGGTGGCCACTGTGCGGACAGGGGGAGAGCTGGTGACTTTTGTAAAAAACAATTCCAGAGCGCGCCTGGTTTTCCTCGATCTGGATTTCGGAGAAGGGGGTCTGAACGGAATCGATATTGCCAAACGCCTCAGGCGGGAGGACGGTTCTGTCAAAGCTGATAGGATAAGCGCAGATGGGAAGGCACCGCCGGTCTTTTCATGCAGCATCTGCAAGATATGTTAATGCACACGGACAGGGCAATATCTGAGAAGATTTTACAAGGTGAAAAAGGTATAGTAGAAGCGACAGGGGATGCTGATACCGGCCAGGTGCATGTTCGATAAAACACATGCGCATGTCCGGGGTAAAACACTGTATCAGAACCAGGTGTAAAGACAAAGAAATGTCGGGAGGAAACCTTCGTGCTTTTAAGGGAACGTTTTATCCGCGCAGTTACTTTCCAGCCGGTCGACCGTGTGCCGCTGATTGAATGGCCGATCCGCGGCTCGACAATGGCGGCGTGGATTTCGCAGGGTTATCCGCAGGGGATCAGCCCAACCGAGTATTTTAACCTTGATACGTCGCCGATTGAAGCGCCTGTGGAGCTTGGCATGTATCCGAAGTTCAAAGAAAAGCTGCTTGAGCACGACGAGCATTATAAGATCTGGCGCGACGAGCTTGGCGCAGTGCGAAAGGACTTTATAAACGACGATACGCCGGGGTTTGTTACGCGCTCATGGCTGAAGTTTGCCGTGGAAGACGCGGCAGGCTTTAAACGCATGAAAAAGCGCTATGATCCGGCAAATGAAGCCCGTTACGAGAAGCTCACGCCGCTGCGCGCGCAGGCGCTCAACGCAGCGCATGTGCCTGTGCAGGCGTCGGTTCCTTTCCTTTTCTGGACGGCGCGCGACTGGATGGGGTTTGAAGGACTGTGCTATGCTTTTTATGACGCGCCGGAGCTTGTGGAGGAAATGTTTTCCTTCATTACTGAGTTTGCCATTCAGGCGCTTGGGCGCGTCTTCAAAACGCTTCACGTCGATGTAGTAGAGCTTCACGAGGATATGGCGTATAAACACGCGCCGATGATCTCACCGGAGATGTTCCGCAAGTATATGATGCCGCACTACATCCGCATGGTCGATTTCCTGCATGCAAACGGTGTGAAATACATTTATGTCGACTGCGATGGATATCCCGGCGACCTGATCCCGATTTGGATCGAAGCTGGTATAAACGGGTGGTCGCCTATTGAGATCGCTGCGGGCAATGATATCATCAAGCTGCGCGGCGAATATCCGACGCTGACATTTACGGGCGGTATCGACAAGCGCGAGCTTGCAAAGGACAAGCGCGCCGTATACGACGAGGTCGCATCCAAAGTACCGTACCTTCTTGAAAAGGGCGGATATATCCCGCACGTGGATCATGCGATCCCGCCGGATGTGCCGCTGACAAATTACCTGTATTACCGCGATCTTCTGACGCGTGCGGCGTACGGCGAACAGCTTGGCCCGCGTCCGTAAAATGGAGGGAAACTGATGGAAAGCAAGCGCTACTACACGATGGAGAACTATTTCGTAAACCGTATACGTCGTTTTGGACGTCAGATGAGCAATCGTTCGGAGACGGTCGAAGAGCACATTGCATGGAAAAATGAGCTGCGCGCCCGCCTGCGCGAGGCGATCGGTCTCAATCGCATGCAGACCTGTGACCTCAAGCCGGAAGTGCTGGAGAAAACGGCGTGCAATGGCTACACACGCCGCAAGATCGTGATTCAGACTGAGCCGGAAGTGTACATGCCGTTTTTTATGCTGATTCCCGATGATATCAAGCCAGGGGAACGCAGACCGGCCGTGCTTGCGCCGCACGGACATTTTGAGAAAGCAAAGCTTACAGTTGCCGGGTGCGCCCAGTCTCCGGAGGCTGTGGCACAGGTCAGGGAATCCCGCGGCGACTACGGCGTGCAGCTTGTACGGGAAGGTTTCGTTGTGTTCTGCCCGGATGCGCGCGGCTTCGGCGAGCGCCGTGAGCGCCGCTTTCAGGACGGCGGAGAATGCCCGCCCTTTGTGGACGGCGTCGGGTGCATGACATGCATGGAACTGAACCGTATCGCCATTTCCCTCGGCCAGTCAGTCGTTGCGATGTGGGTGTGGGACCTGATGCGTTTGATCGATTATGTGCAGACGTGCCCGGAGTGCGACGCGGAGCGGCTTGGTTGCGGCGGTCTTTCGGGCGGCGGACTGCAGACTCTGTGGCTTATGGCGCTTGACGAGCGTGTGAAAGCCGGCATTGTCAGCGGTTATTTCTATGGCTTTGAGGATGCGCTGTTCCGGGCACTGGTCTGCTGCTCGTGCAACTATGCGCCGCATGTTTGGGAGATGATCGATGTATCGGATCTGGCAGCGCTCGCGGCGCCGCGCAGCCTTACGATCGAGACGGGAACAAGAGATACCCTGAACGGTATCAAAGGGCTTCAAAACGTAATCCCCTATGTCGAGCGCGCCGGAGAGGCGTATGCACTGTACGGCGCAAAAGAGAATCTCGTCCACGACATCTTCGAGGGCGAGCACAGATGGAACGGCGAACGATCCATAGAGCGTATCAAACGCGATTTGGGTTTGTAAAATAACAAGGAGGAAATATCACATGAACAGCAATTCCATTAAGATCACGTATATCGGCGGCGGTTCGCGCGGCTGGGCGTGGAACCTGATGAGCGACCTTGCGATGGAGCCGGATCTGAAGGGCGAAGTCTGCCTGTATGATATCGACCGTGAGGCCGCGCGCGTAAACGAAGCCATCGGCAACCGCATCGGCCACGGCGGATTCCGTTATCGCGCGGAAGATGAAATCGGAAAAGCGCTGACCGGCGCGGACTTTGTTATTATCTCCATCCTTCCGGGAACGTTCGACGAAATGCAGTCGGACGTCCACCTGCCGGAAGAGTACGGCATCTACCAGTCTGTCGGCGACACGGCCGGCCCGGGCGGCATTGTGCGCGCGATGCGCACCATCCCGATGTATGTCGAGATCGCGCAGGCCATCGAGAAGTATGCGCCGGAAGCATGGGTCATCAACTACACGAACCCGATGACGATGTGTATGGATACCCTCTACAGCGTGTTCCCGAAGATTAAGGCGTTCGGCTGCTGCCACGAAGTGTTCGGCACACAGAAGGTCCTCGGCGATATGGTGAAGGAAATGCTTGGCGCGGAAGATCCCCAGCGCAGCGAGATCAAGGTGAACGTCAAGGGCATCAACCATTTCACCTGGATCGATCGCGCGGGCTATCACGGCATCGACCTGATGCCGCTTTACAAGCAGTATGTCGAGAAATACGGAAAGACCGGCGTTGCGCCTGAGCAGAAGCCCGACCCCGAAGAGCAGGCGATGTTCTCCTGCCGTCAGATGGTCAAGTTCGACCTGTTCTCCCGTTTCGGCGTTATTGCGGCCGCAGGCGACCGCCATCTGGCGGAGTTCTGCCCGGGCTACTGGTACCTGAAAGACCCCGAGACTGTCAAGCGCTGGGGCTTTGGCCTGACGACGGTCGCGTATCGCAAGCGTTCGCTGCAGGACAGACTGAAAAAGTCGCATGAGCTGGCGAGCGGTGCGCGCCAGTTTGAGCTGAACGGTTCCGGCGAAGAGGGCGTTATGCAGATCAAGGCCATCCTGGGCATGGGCGATATCGTGACGAACGTGAACCTTCCCAACCGTGGTCAGATCGCGAATATGGCTCCCGGCCGCATTGTCGAAACGAACGCGCACTTCACCTCCGGCAGCGTTACGCCGGTTGTCGCCGGTCCTCTGCCCGACAGCATCCATGGCCGCGTTACGCTCGCGTCGGATAATTTCCGCGTTGTGGTCGAGAGCTGCCTGAAGCGCGACCTGAACGGCTGCTTCAAGGCCTTTGCGAACGATCCGCTTGTTGCCATTCCTGTGGACCGCGCGGAAGAGCTCTTTACGAGAATGATCAAGAACACGGAAAAGTATCTCACATATTATAAATAAGTGCCCGCGAAGGGCCGCATGCAATAAAAGGATACGCCGCATTTTGCGGCGTATCCTTTTGGCTTTTTAAGGCTACTGTACGATATCATCCATCGGCAGCAGCTCGTGTGAGACAAACACCGGCTTTTCGCCCGCCATATAGCCGGAAATATAGTAGACAAATTTTTCCCGCTGGATCGGATAAAAAGAATTGCGGTCATATTCGCTCAGCAGCTTTTGCAGGGTGTCAAGGCCAAGCGCAGCCGGATCAAATTCCCCTTCCTGCCGGATACAGTTGTCCAGCACCACTTCGTAATAGGTCCGGTCGGCTTCTCGATAGGTCCGGCAGGAGTGGAGAAAGTATACCGGCTCTGAGTTGACGCCCTGGGGCAGGGCGGAGTAGGTCTCACCGTCAAAGTTCCAGCCTTTGCGCACAGGCATGTGGGCGATGCCAGGCTGGTTGAAGTAGCTCAACGCGACCTCGTCCACATACGCTTTGGACATGCGCCCTTTTTGTTCGCCCCAGTTATCCAGATTGATCGCAAACGCATACATGAGATAGTCTGGGCTTTCCGTGGGCGTATTTCC
>CAKTWY010000154.1 GCA_934630445.1 uncultured Eubacteriales bacterium | reverse complement strand
ACGCTGAGCGCCGCGCGCACGCCCTCCGCAGACCCGACCATGCGCGTCTCCCCCGATACGGAGATTATTCCGGTTGAGATCCAAAATCCTGTTGAACCGCTCGAGCCTCCCTCGGACTATATCATCCGCGGTGCGCGAAACAAAGCAAATACGATTCTATCTGAAATGATTGCGGAGCAGCACTCAATCATTCCATGGTATCGCGATTTGGGAACGTGGAACTATAACGATTCTCTTTATGGCGGTGAACTGAAAAAACAGCTTAAAGATCTGGAGATCGAATCTTCCACTACAAATGCAACAGTTGAACTGGCCAAAATAGCGTATGCATTTGCCACAGAATCAAATGCTCCTCTTACCGGCTATGAAATCGATGCGCTTGCACATGCCTATCAAATCCCCATTACACCAGCTGCCTCGCAAATGATTGCACGGGTGGTCAATACCGGCATCGCATATGTTTCCCCAGGAGGAATGTCCGATATGCTTCCTGACGATTTTATCGCGTCAATAAAAGGGATTCTCCAAAAACGTGCAATACTCGAGGAGCAACTTGCATACCTGGAGGACAGTGGATATTCATATCTTTTCACCAACATGGATAATGCCCACCGCGAAGATTTCATCAAAGATATTAGAAAGCAAATCAATCAATTAGAACGCGATCCGATTCAAAAATTCAGGGATATGAAAAAAAATCAATATTATAATGATGAAATAATTTTCATGTTGGAACGCATTGTTGAAATGAATACAAACTATGAATCCAATTTAACAAAATTAAAAAAAGAGCTTTCCGCGATCGAAAAGAAATATCATTAGAATTCGTCAGAAAGAGGAGCAGCCTATTCCGGCTGCTCCTCTTTCTGACAAAACTGTGCGAACTGAACATACATGGCGTATTCCACGGGGAGGTACAACCGCCTGCAGACGGTAATGACCGGTATCGTAACGCAATCGATCCACAAAGAACTGAGAGCAGGCGTCAGCGCCGCCGCAAGCATACCCGCCAGGGCGTTTCCCATCAGATTGAGAAAAAATGAAAAAATAAGCATGAACGCGGCGATCACAAGTGAAAACAGCGCTTTTTTTATAAAATCGTGCCTGAAAAGGCGAAAACTTGCCCGGCATGCCTCGCCAGCAGACATCCTCGCAGTTAAAACAAAATATGCGGCAAACGCGTATATGGGGAAAAGCGCAGCATACGCCAGAACCGACAGCAAAAAAAGAACCCTTTTCGCATGGATATTCACACTCCACAACGCGCAGAGAAACAGATAGTACGCAGCAGAGCCTGTCAGGCTGACAAGAAAGAGGTTCCTGTTGCAGCGGACGTTTTTTCGATTCTTTTCACAAGTATCCGGCAATGCCGGGCAAAGCGCATCGATCACCCTTTTCCTGACTGGGATATAAACAAGGAAAAGCGCCGCGATACTGTGATATGCGATCTGTATGACAAGGCGTTTCCAAAGATTGATCGTTTCGAGATCCGTCAGACAGAGTACAAAAAAGCCGAGAGCATGGTCAGCAGTACCTGCACGAGTACAAGAAAAAACAGAAAGCATCCAATCTTTTTTTGATACGTCCGAAACGATCGTTTGATAAAAGACAGAAACTGTGTTTGATCCATTTGATTCTACCTCATCACACCTGTTTTTCTTCATTCTACCAAGCGCGGGAGGCGGTTGCAAGGGAAAAACGCCCGCCGCGCGCTGTTTTATGCCAGGATTTTATGCACAGGCTGTGGAATATATATCCGAAAAGCACCGCTAAAAAAGCCGCCGGCGGCTTTTCTGTTCTTCCTGTTCAAACCTGTGCAGAAGGAATGGATGCATCGCGTATGCCAGCGGCAGGAGCAGCCCGGAGATCAAAAGCGCGGCTGCGGTCGCGGCGCCCTCGGGCGCGCCGAAACGGACGAATGCCGCATTCTGCACCGCTATCAGAACATAGCCCGCGGCGTTTACAGCCACGCACGTCAGCGCCGCGGAGGCGGCGTTTCGCCCGAAGCGGGAAAAAAACGCGCGGTATGTGCGCCGCACAGACACAGACAGCGGCTGCCGGTCAAGGACATATGCGGCCCAGACGAACTGAAAAACAAGCGCCGCGAGCACAAGCGCGATGCATAGCGCGAGCCAGAGAAAATAAAGCCCAAAACAGAGCGCCTGTATGCGAAACGCGCCTGCATACAGCCCCAGCGCGCCGAGCATTGCGTCGGCGACCCAAAGCGCGGCAGCATCCATTACAACGAACAGGCATATACGCGGCAGATTCGTCCGGACGCCGCCTGATGCGCTGGACACCCCGGCTATGAGCGCGATCACTGCGGCTGTCACGATGGATCTGCCGTACTGCGCCAGAAGCAGCGCCGCCACCGCACACACACCTGCCGCCATAGGCTGCGCACGGCCTTCAAAAAACCGCGCAAGCTTAAAAAGGGCCAGGAACAGCAGCGGACACATCAGCGCGAGTATGAGAAAAGCCCTCATTTTCGCGCGCACGACCTTCCACGCGCCGCGCCAAACCTCTGTGACGGCCTTCTGCTTTTTCATGACGCCCATATCCCCTCTGAATGGCGCTGTTTGCTTCATTCTACCGGCCGCGGCGGGCGTTTGCAGGGCGAAGGCATCCGGCGCGCACCTTTCGTGCGCGCCGGAATGCTGGCCGCTTTCCAGCTCGGGCGCGCCTTCCGCATCCGCGTTTTCGAAAAAAACAAATGTCTGCAGCGCGGCCGCCATGACGATGGGCTCAGTCAGAACGACAAACATATTTTCCACCGCATATCTGATATACAACTGCGCGCTGACAGACAGAACAAGCTCCTCATTAAACGGAAAAACAGCCAGGAAGCCATCAGCCGCCGCCGTTCCAAGCCACGAAAAGCACTGCTGAAACAGGCGGCTGCCGGCCGCAAAGGCAAAAAAGGGAAGGAAATATTTCACGGGATGGCGGTAAAAGGCCGCCATTCCCTGCCGGATCGCACCGATCGGCCCGCGCCCGTTTTTCAGCGCCGCGAGCGCGCTGAACGCCATCGCGGGACTGATGGCAAGCACGATCACGCCGGCAAACAGCGAAGCCGGTTCCAAAAGATGGTCGCCATAACAACTGTTCGCTATATAAAAGCAGGCGCGGCTCAGAAGAAGCGCCGCATATGCGCTGAGAATACGGCGAAGGCGTTCCCTGCCTTCAAGATTCCCCAGCGTCGCTGGATACAATCGCCCAATTATACGTACTGCGATAGGTATCATAACGGCGGGTATACTGAAAAACGCATCTATCCCCACCATCCACAGGATATAAGGCGCCTTGAAAGCGCCTGCGGAATCCATCAATCGCAGCGATATACTTCTTTCGGCCGTTCGCGCCAAAACACCATAGATTCCTCCGCCCAGCAGCGTAAACCAGAGATAGTACCGAAGATCTGCATAATATGCCTGAAACGCGCGCTTGACAATGGCTACAGCTTTCATATCGGCTCTCCCTTCAGCCCTCTGAATTTCCTGATGAACGTGGGCGCGGCAGCTCCACCCGCTTTTCTTCATTCTACCAAGCGCGGGAGGCAGTTGCAAGGAAGGAAAAGGCCAGGGCGCGAAAATCTTCCGCGTCCTGGCTTTATACACAGGCTGTTGATCCATTTCGGGAAAGAGTGCGGGGAACGGAGCATATGCTCCTGCGGCCGGGATCCTTCGTCGTTTCACTCTGCCCACTCGTCGAGAAGGTCGCGGCGCGTCGCCCTGACGGGCTTCCTTCCGCTTAGTCACGCCTCCCGACGCGCCGCAGCCGGTCGGTATTCCCTCCGTCTCACTATGCCGGCGTGCGTGCTTTGCACGCCCTGCCGCCACAGTTCGCTACGGGAGATACCTCCCTGCGGCGCTGCTCGGCGCTCTTCTCTCTCCTCCGCAAACACGCTCCCTTTTTCCGCCCCCGGCGGCGGTCACAGTTTTGCCCCCTCCGGGGCACGCGAGGACCCCGGCCGTAGGACGGCGAGTATCCGGAACACGCTCTCCTGCGGACGGGATTCTTCGTCGCATAGCTCCTCAGAATGACAGAGTATCTGTCATTCTGAGCGAGACTGTGGATCTCGTCCGTCAGCCGGGTCATGCGCAAATTCCAAATGGCCGTCCGCCTTTTCCATTTCGTCCGGCTGCGGCAGCCAGAAGCAGCTGCGCGCGTCGATCTGATACCGCACCGGTCCGGGGAAAAAGGCACGGCGCACGGGGCGGCGCGCCCTTTCCTGCGGCATGGCCGCGGCGTACACGCGGAAAAGACGGATATGCATCACCGTTGCGACCGGCAGGATCAGCAAATGAATCAAATCCTGCGCGAGCGGAGAAAAACGGCTCGGCCCAAACGCGGCGCGCGCGGCATACTGCATCGCTACAGACATCGTTGACGCAAGATAGACCGTAAGCAGGCCGGCGGCGATATTTTGCAGAAAATGCTCAAAATAGACGGTGAACATCCGGTTGACAGCGGAAAAAAATCCCCTTTTTTCCGTAACATACGGCACCCACGCGATCGCGGCGGGCGGGGCGCAGACTATGAAGAGCACAAAAAGCGCCAGGCCGAGCAGAGCAAAAAGAAGCAGAAGGATCGGAGCGGCCGCAGCCGCAATCATCAGCAGGCTGAGCAGGAACAGCACTGCTGCAGAGAGCGCAGCCATCAGAAGTCTCAGATACACGCTGAACAGGAGAAGCCTTGCATACGTAAGCCATTCGCTCCTCTGCCGGGGAAGGGCGGGCGAGCGCTCGTCCATTTGCAGGCAAAAGTACGCCAGCATCTGTGAAAATAGGAGGAGCACCGCTTGTTTCAAATAAAAAACGGCGTAATAAGCGGCAATATCGCCGGGCGGGGAATCGGCGCTGTACAGGTAATCCGCCGCGGGAAAGGCCAGCTCGAGGACGGCTGCTGCCGCACAGTACGCCAGCACGCAGAGGACAAAGACGCGCGCGTGCGCGCGCCAGGCCCCAAGCGCGGCGCGCCATATGCCGGGGATATCATACTTGCGCAGATTCATCGTCATTCCACCTTTCTTTTGTACCGGGGAAGGGAAGCGGCGCCGCTGTATCTTCCTCAGCGGCGCATGTGACAGGGGGATGCCTTATGCAAAAGGACGCGCTCCGGCGCATAACCCGAAGCAGTGCAAACGCAGCCTGCTGTTCTACGGACGGGATCCTCGCGTGCCCCGGAGGGGTATCGCTTCGCTCAGGATGACGCACGCTTTGTCATTCTGAGGCCGTAAGGCCGAAGAATCCCGTATGTAGGAGGACGTGCTCCGGCAGAATGCCGTTCTGTGCACCGAATCCTCGCGTGTTCCGACCGAGCTCCCTGTCCTACGGCCGGGATCCTTCGCTTCGCTCAGGATGACAGCGCTTCTGTCATTCTGAAGCGCAAGGCAGCTGCGGCAGGACGGCTCACCCGGCGGACTGATCCACATGCTGTGGAGCATGCTGTGCGGCGGCCGTTTCCTTCATAAGGCGCTTTTTTTGGTACATCATGCTGTCCGCCTCGGCACACAATCGCTCAAGGCTCTTCTCCCCGCTCACGCCAGAGGACATGCCCATCGCCACATCGAACGGATAGATGAGGCTGCGCCGCTTCTCCTCCACGGCGGCGAGGAACGCATCCTCGCACGTGCGCGCGAGCGCCTCGTCGGCACATATGAGCGCGGCGAACTCATCCCCGCCGATGCGGTAGGCATTCTCCTGCCCGAACGCGCCGGCGATGCAGGCATAACACATCTTCAGCGCCCGGTCTCCCTCCAGGTGCCCGTATTCATCGTTCAGCGCCTTCAAAAAGTTCAAGTCGAAATAATAGACCCACAGGGGCTTGTCCGCCTCTGCGGCCGAAAAAAGGGCTTCTGCGTCGCGGTAAAAGGCCATGCGGTTCTTTCCGCCGGTCAGCTGGTCTTTATACGCCAGCTCCTCATAATAGCGCGCGCGGCGCGCCTTGGCGGTATATGCGCGGGCAGTGACGTATGAATCGTGCGCGAGGATGGCGATAAAAACAAGCATCGCCGCACCCATATAGCGCGACACAAGCGTAAAA
>CAKTWY010000153.1 GCA_934630445.1 uncultured Eubacteriales bacterium | reverse complement strand
GGGCAGGGAGACGGCCGCTCATACTGCTATCCAGTTTATCCTGCAGACGTGACGCAGAAAGAAGAATGTGGTTAATATGCTTTTTTCAAATCAAAATTACATGCAGATATCATGCAGTTTTCATAAAAAAGTGCAGGGTTCTTAATTTGAGTAAAAATCGGCGTGCTTTTGCAAAAATTGATTACAGGAAAACAAAACATGGATAGTTGCACATATTTCAGCTCTGCAATAAAATATTTATGTAGAAATCCACCAAAACTTTTGGGAGGTCTCATCATGAAAAGAAAACTCGCTCTCATCCTCGCCTTCGCGCTGGCGCTGAGCCTGTTTGCCGGCTGCCAGAGTAAAGCCCCCACATCTTCCGACAATCCGCCGGCTTCGGGCGGCACGACAACGCCGGATGCAGCCAAGCCGGCCGAAAAAGTCTCGCTTGAGTTCTACATCTGGGATGAACTCCAGGCCCCGGCAGCCCAGCAGATGATCGACGGCTTCCGCAAAGACCATGAGAACGTCGAGATCGAACTGACGGCGATTCCCTTTGATCAGTACATCACCAAGATGCAGACCGTTTTAAGCACCGGCACCGGGCCGGATGTATGCTGGCTGAACACTTCGCTCAGCTCTCAGTACATGTCGACCGGCGCGCTCGAGCCGCTCACCCCGCTTGCAGAGCGCGATGGATACGATCTGAGTCATCTGAACCAGAACATCATCGACGGCCATTCCTATGACGGCACGCTTTACGCCATTCCGAAGGACCTCGATACGGTCGTCGTTTTCTACAACAAAGAGCTGTTTGACCGCGCCGGCGTTCCTTATCCCGACAACGCCTGGACGTGGGATCAGTTCCGCGAGACGGCAAAGGCCTGCACCATCGACGGCGTGCAGTACGGCTACACCAACAACAATAACGAGCGCACCTACTACAGCCTGATCATGGCCAACGGCGGATCGATCTTCAATGAAGATCATACAAAAGCAACCGTCAATACGAGCGTTGCGATCGACGCCATCCAGTTCCTCTGCGACATGGCTGCCGTCGACCATTCCGCGCCCAGCGGCCCCGAAGCGATCGAGCTCGGCGATCAGACGCTCTTCCTCAACGGCCAGGCCGCGCTTGACATCAACGGCTCCTGGGTGTTTGCCCCTTATGCCGAGGCGCTTGGCGACAAGCTCGGCGTGGCGGAGATGCCGACAGGCTCGAAGGGCAAATCCTCCATCTCTCACGGTATCGGCTATGCGATGCCCAAGGGCGGCGACAATGTCGACGTCGCATGGGAATTCTTAAAGTATCTCGGCTCCGACGAGGCGCAGGCCTTCCAGGCCAAAGACGTCATTCCGGCCAACAACAACGTCGCCGGCAAATGGGCCGAGCAGTATCCCGATTATGACCTGAGCGCGGTCATCAGCGCCCTGGAGTATTCCCCGATTCTTCCGCTCGCGTCGAAAAACCCTGCCGCCGTGCGCGAACAGCTCAAAGCCGCCATCCAGGAGATCTGGCTCGGCACGAGCGATATCCCCACGGCGCTTGCCAAAGCGGAAGAGAACATGAACGCGGAGATCGCCAAATAAAAAGCGATACGCACTGCCTGCACGCACCCTCGGGTTCCCGCCGGTTTTTACTCCGCACGGCGGGAACCCGAGGATAAAAAAACGCGTGCTTTTTCCGGCAAACTCTATTTTCAGCCGCAGCGGAGCGGCGGACAGGAGCGCATCATGGGCAAAACTTGGCCGAGGCTTGGCGCAATGCGCGAGCGTCACAAAAACTGGATATTCGCATACCTCTTTATTCTGCCGCTCCTCCTGGGAATCACGCTGTTTACGCTGATTCCGATCGTGCAGTCGTTTTATTACTCTTTCACGAAGTGGAACGGCGTGCAGGCGCCGGAATGGATCGGCCTGCAGAATTTTGTGCGGCTGATTGCCGACACGGTCTTCCGCAAGGAATTTATCAACACCTTCTACTATGTGTTTATCTCCGTTCCTGTGACGATGGCGCTGTCGCTTTTCGTCGCGAACCTGCTCAATACGAAAATCAGGGGCCTCACGGTCTTTCGCGTTATCTACTTTCTGCCGAACGTCACGATGAGCGTCGTTATCGCAATGATCTGGACGCTGATGTTCAACTCTCAGTTCGGCGTGATCAACGATTTTCTTTTTAAGCTTTTTAAGATCCGCCCAGCCTGGCTGACGAGTCCGGACCTGATTATGACGGTCATCATCGTCGTTTCCGTCTGGTCGTCGATCGGCTACAACATCATTATCCTTCTTGCCGGACTGCAGAACGTGCCGACGTCCTACTATGAGGCGTGCGAGATCGACGGCGGCGGCCCGATCACGAAGTTCACGAAAATCACGCTGCCGCTCGTGTCGCCGACGGTGTTTTTCCTGCTCGTGACGTCGATCATCAAGGCGTTTAATTCCTTCGATCTGGTCTTCATGTTCACGACAAACGGCAGCGGTCCGACGCGCGACGCGATCCGCACGATGGTTTACGGCATTTATGAGACGGGCTTCCAGTACTTTGAAATGGGCTACGCGTCGGCCAAGGCCGTGATCCTGTTCTTTTTAATCATGCTGATCACATTCATCCAGTTTGTGATGCAGAACAAGTGGGTCCACTATAAATAATGCGGGAAGGGGGCGTACGTATGCAGAAATATCTTGCCAGGAACTGGGGAAAGCTCTTGACGTACTTTTTCCTTCTTCTGGGCGTTTACATCATGGTGGTGCCCTTCGCGTGGATGATCTTTACATCGTTCAAGACCTATTCTGAGGCGATGCAGGTACCCATCAAATGGCTGCCGGAGACGCTGAATCTTGAAAATTATCGGAAGATTCTGAGCATGAACATCGGCCGCTACTACGTAAACACCATTATTGTCACCATCGCGATCACCATCGCGCAGCTCATCACAGCGTCGATGGCGGCTTATGCGTTTGCGCGCATTGATTTTCCGTTTAAGAACGCGCTTTTCGCGCTCGTGCTGTGCATGCTCATGATCCCGTCGCAGATGACGCTGATCCCCAAATACGCCATGTGCAACAATTTGGGGCTTACGAACAGCCTGTGGGGCATTATCGTGCCGAATATGTTCAGCGTCACGGTCACGTTCTTCCTGCGCCAGTCGTTCCTGACCTTGCCTACGGAGCTGGAGGACGCGGCGCGCATCGACGGGTGCTCGCATCTGCGCATCTATTTGAAAATCGCGCTGCCGCTGTCGACGTCGATCCTCGTGGCGATGGGCATCCTCACGGTGCTCTACGCGTGGAACGACCTTCTGTGGCCGATCATCGTCACGAGCTCAGACAAGTCGCGCGTGCTGTCCGTGTTCATCGCAGCGATCAAGGGCGAGCACAACAACAAGCTTCCGCTCCTGATGGCGGGCGGCACGCTTTCGGTCATGCCGATGATCGTGTGCTTTATCCTCGGGCAGAAGTATTTTGTCACCGCCATTACGATGACGGGCCTGAAAGACTGATCAAAATGGATGCATTGAAATCGCGCCGGAAATTGCCGGCGCGATTTTTTATACGCAAAATGCAGTTTTTTGCCATTGCCTGAAAAAACAGCGAAAAGACCGCAGCTTTTTTTGTGCAGAATGGAACCTTGTGTCGGGCAGCCGCGTCAAAACGGATGAAGGCATACTCCAGAATCCGATATATTTGGGAGGTCTTACTATGAAACGCTTTTTATCTGCCCTGCTCGCGCTCGCGATGGTGTTTACAATGACCACAGCGGCCCTTGCCGCCGACACGGTCGACAGCCGCCTGCAGGAGGTGACGCGCACGGTGAAGGCGACGCTCGGCATCGGGGACGAATACACATCCTTTTACGGAGCGCCGACGGAGGAAAGCGTCACCGGCACAAACTGGAACCTCGAATGGGCGGCGGATGGCGCGACGCTGAGCGTCATTGCCAACCAGGACGGCAAGATCATGAACTATTACCGCTGGGAGCAGGAGGAGGACACCTCATATGACGGCAGCTTTGCGCCCAAATTCCCTTCGCTGACGCGGGCCGAAGCGAAAAAGACGGCGCAGGCGTTTACCGCGCGGCTTGCCGGCGCGGGCGAGACGTTTGTCTTTCAGGACGATGCGCGCAGCGAGAGCGTGCGCTCAGCAAGCAGGTATCATTTCAGCGGCAATGTCCACATCAACGGCCTCCCCTCGCCCATCGGCTTTTCGGTCAGCGTCAATACTGCCGACAACAGCGTGAGGAGTTTTTCGCGCGACGACGCATATACAAAGTTTTACGGCACTGCTCCCTCGGCGACGCCCGCACAGGCAGTCCCGGCGGCCGCGGCACTTTTAAAAGGTGCGATGGCGCTGAAGCTCGAATACGTGCTTGAAGAGGGGAGCGATACGGCCCGGCTCAGGTATCTGCCTGTCTATACCGGCAGCTTTTATGTCGATGCACAGACGGGAGAGCTGGTAAACCTCGACGAGGTCTACAGTTTCCTGTTTTCGGGCGATGAGGAAAAGGGCATGATGAATACTGCCGCCGAAGCGCCGGCGGAGGCCGCCGCGGACGCGGGCGGCGCGATCCTCTCGCAGGCGGAGCTGGCCGGCATCGAAAAGATGGAAGGCGTGCTCGCAAAAGAAGTGCTTGAGGCGAAGGCGCGCGCCTATAAGGAGTTCGGCTTTGACGGCTACACGTTCGCCCGTGCGAACTACAGCCTGGACCGCGAGACGGAAAAGGTCACATGTTCCCTTCTGTTCACCAAGAAGGACAGTAACGGCACGCACCGCAAATATGTCACCCTCGATGGGAAGAGCGGCGCGCTTGAAGGCCTATCCACCTCGCACCCCTATGATGAAAAGACGGAGTCGCTCTTTGACTCTGCCGCGAGCCGGAAGCGGGCGGAGATGTTCCTGATCAGCTATTATAAGGATGCGTTTGAACAAACCGCGCTTTATGAAAACGAACCTGTTTACCGCCCCTACGCGGTGAATGACGAGACACAGGCGCATTTCGCCTTTGCCCAGTCTGTGGACGGCATTTTCTTCCCGCAAAACCGCATCGACGTCTCCGTCTATCCGGTCGACGGCAGCATCGACAGCTTTTCCATGAGTTTTGACGCGCAGCCGAAGTTCGATTCTCAGGACGGCGTCCTATCGAAGGACGCGGCCATGGACGCGTATTTTGCGGCTTTCAGCACGCAGCTTGCATACCTCAACGTGCCGCGTGCGGTCGACGAGACGATGCCGGACTATCAGGCTTATCTCGATATGGGATACAGCTATGTCTATGAGCTCAAGCTCGCCTATCGCACCCAGAGCGACAAGTACTGCTCCGGCGTCGACGCGAAAACGGGCGAGTGCGTCTATCCCGCCGCCGGCGTGCAGGACAAAGGCATCTCCTACACCGATCTCGGCGGACGCTACCCCGAGATTGAGGCGCTCGCGGACTACGGCATCGGCTACCGCAGCAGCACGTTCCAGCCCGAGCGGCAGCTCACGCAGAAGGATATGCTCATCCTCTTTTTGAGCGCTGACGGCTGGGTCTATGACGAAACGGACGAGACGAGTCTCGACAGCCTGTACAGCCGCGCATATGATCTCGGCATCCTGAAGCGCGCCGAGCGGGCGCCCGACAAGCGCATGACCCGGGCAGAGGTCGTGCGTGCCATTGTCACAATGTCCGGTTATGGCAAGACGGCGGACCTTCCCGGTATCTATGTCTGCAAATTTACGGACGCCGCGTCCATCCGGCCCGCCGATCTGGGCTATGTCGCGATCGCACAGGGCCTGGGCGTCGTCAACGGCGACGAGCGCGGCCGCTTTCTCCCCAATGACGTCGCGACCCGGGCGGAAGCCGCGATCATGCTCTACAATTTTATGAGCAGGAAGGTATGACCTCTCACGCAGATCAATATACGGCCCCGGGCGCGCTGCAACTTGCAGCGCGCCCGGGGCCGTTTTGCGTCTCTGTTTCGGGAATCTCTTGGAAAGCGGCAGTGTCAGTACAGCAGGCACACGTAGCGGAACAAAAAGCGCATCACCGGGCTGAGGGTCCGGTCGACCCGGCGCGCCTCCTTTGCCGCATAGCGCACGAGCGCGCTGCGTTCCTCCTCTGTC
>CAKTWY010000152.1 GCA_934630445.1 uncultured Eubacteriales bacterium | reverse complement strand
CGCCTGCGCCGCGTGCGCTCAACGCGCAGCACCCGACCGCTTGCGCCGTGTCTTCGGCGCAAGGCGCAGATCCTCCAGACCAACGCACGCCGCACCGAGCACGCCGACCGTCGCCGGCCCGAGGGAAGAGAGCTCAAACGCGTCGAGGCGCATGCTGGGCGACGGGCTCTCCTCCAGCGCCATGGCCGCCTTCAGACGCGGCAGAAGCCATCCGTCCTGCATAACCCCGCCGCCGAAGACGAGCGCGCCCGGGTTTAACAGTCCGAGGAGGTTGTAGAGCGCGATGGCGAGCATGTGCACGCCGTAATCGACCAACTCACGCGCGAGCTGGTCGCCCGCGTCGTACGCCTCGAAGATCGTCGAGGGCGTCAGGCGCGCCATCTTCTCAAGCGTATTCAGCACCGAATCCGGGTGCGTTTCCAGCGCGGCACGCGCGCGCCGCACCAGCCCGTGCCCGCCGATCAACTCCTCGATGCACTGTTCGCGGGCCTGAACGGGATAGGCGATGTCCGCGCTCGACACATGGTGGCCGAATTCGCCGGAGAAATTGCCCGCCCCGCGCAGAAGCTGCCGCTCCGATACAATGCCCGCCGCGATGCCGGAGCCGATGTTGATATAGATAAAGTTGCCGCACTTGCGCCCCATGCCGAAAAAAAGCTCCGCGAGCGTGGCGGCGTGTACGTCGTTGTCCATCACCGTGCGCACGCCAAAGCGTTCAAACAGGATCTGCGCCAGCGGCGCGCTGGTGAAGTTCGGGATCATCATTGTGCGCACCCAAATGCCGTTTTCCCAGTCGATGTAGCCGCGCACGCCCATGCCGATGCGCTCCGGTTCGCCGTAAATATTTCCGTTTTCAGCCAAAAATGCCTCGACCGAGCCGCAGATGGATGCGATCGCCGCATCGCGGCTGCGCGTGTCGGTCGGAAAGGTGCGCGTGCGCAGGATGCTCCCCTCGTGCGTCACCGCGCCGACGCAGATTTTTGTAGCGCCGATATCGACGCCAAGCACATAATTTTTTTTCGATGCCGCCATGATAAAACCCTCGCTTGTGTAAAATTTATTCGATCGCCGCGCGATGCGCTGATAAAGGATAAGATAATCATATCATATTTCTCTGCCGCATGCAGCGGGTATCAGCATATTTTATGCGCAAATTTTGCCGCGCAGGACTTGCGGCCGGCACACAGGCTGAAAAATTTTGCTTTCATTCGCGCACGGCTCGCCTTGACGGGCAACCGCCGCGCATGCGTATAAAAAATAGCCTGCGGCTATTTTTATTGCTCCGCAATAAAAATTTTGCTTTCATTCGCGCGCGGCTCGCCCTGGCGGGCAACCGCCGCGCATGCGTATAAAAAATAGCCGCAGGCTATTTTTTATTGCCATGCGGGCAAAAGATGCGTTACAATAATCAATATCCGCACAGAGCGGGAGAAAGACCGGGAGGGAGTACATATGAAAGAGGAGCTTGCAGCACTGGCCAGTATGAACGCCACAATCGCCGCGCTTGCGCGCGCATGTCCGACATTTTGGGTGAACCCTGAGAAATTGCCGTTTTCAGAGGCGAAAAAGAATTTTGCGCTCGGCAGCGCCGATATCCGCGCGGCTGATGCGCGCATGGAGCGCTTCGCCCCGTTTGTGGCGGCGCGCTTCCCTGAGACGGCGGTGAGCGGCGGGCGGATCGTTTCGCCCCTGACAGAGATCCCGCGTATGTCTGCCTCGCTCGGCGTGCGCGGGCGCATGTTCTTAAAGCAGGACAACGCCCTCGCGGTGGCAGGTTCCGTCAAGGCGCGCGGGGGCATCTATGAGGTGCTCTGCCATACGGAGGACCTCATCCGGCAAAACGGTCTTTTGCCGGAGGGCGCGTCCTATGAAGGCATCCTGAACAGGCGCGCTTTCTTTTCACGCTATCGCGTGCAGGTCGGCTCGACAGGAAATCTCGGCCTCAGTATCGGCATCATGAGCGCGGCGATCGGCTACCGCGCGGCGGTGCATATGTCCGCTGATGCGAAGGCGTGGAAAAAAGCGCTTCTCCGGCAAAACGGCGTTGAGGTCTTGGAATATGACGACGATTATGAGCAGGCCGTCAAAGAGGGCCGCCGCCGCTCGGACGCCGACCCGGCGAGTTACTTTGTCGACGACGAGCATTCCGAGCGCCTCTTTCTCGGCTATGCAACGGCGGCGGAAGAGCTGGCGCGCGATCTTGCGCGCGCGGGCGTTGCGGTCGATGCGGCGCACCCGCTGTTCGTGTATCTGCCGTGCGGCGTCGGCGGCGCGCCGGGCGGCGTGACCTTTGGTTTAAAGCAGCTCTACGGCGACGATGTGCACTGCGTGTTTGTCGAACCTACCCAGGCCCCCGCCATGATTCTGGGCCTTTGCTCGGGCCTTGGCAGCGCTGTATGTGCGCGCGATCTTGGCCTTTCGGGGAAAACGGAGGCAGATGGTCTTGCCGTCGGCAGGCCTTCGCCGCTTGTGAGCGAATATATGCGCCATGTGATCGATGCCGCCTGCACTGTCGCAGACGACGCGTTGTATCGCTTTATGGCGATGCTTGAGACGCAGGAGGGGATCTTCCTTGAGCCGTCGGCGTGCGCGGGATTCTGGGGCGCTTTGCGCGCCCATGAGGGGGATCCGCTGTGCAGTACGGCGCAGGCAGCACACGTTGTATGGGCCACGGGCGGCAGCCTTGTGCCGGAGGAGATCCGCCGGGCGTACCGCGCGCATGCGGCGCGCGTTTCAAATGATTGATCAAAATTGATTGATCCGACATGCGCGCTGAGGGTGCCGCAGTTTATCTGCGGCGCTCTTTTTTTCTGCGATGTGCCGTTCGGTCTAGGGGGTACCCCTGTGCGTCCGGACGCCGCGCGCGTGCTGATGCACAAGCGGCCGCGCGGACACAGCCCGACGCCTTTGGTGCCGGCTGCACATCCGGAAGGATATTCCTCTGCTGCACACAAAATGCCAATAAAGTTCAAAAATAATCCATTTTATCAAATTTTATGCGGTATTATGTTGCATTTATGTTACAAAAACGCCGATTTCGTTGACTTTGGATCCGCGCCGCGTTATCATGAGGCCACCGGTTCAAACCGGGCTGCGAAATGCAGCGATTCAAAATTTTCAAGGAGGCAGAAAAAAGCAATGGGTAACTTCAAAAAGGTTATCGCGATGGTCATGGTTTTCGCAATGGCGTTTTCCTTCATGGCCGGCGCAGCTTACAAGGATGAGAGTGCGATCTCTTCCGAGACGAAGGCTGCAGTCGACATGCTGAACGCTCTGAACATCATGGTCGGTAAGCCGAACGGCAACTTTGACCCGGAAACCTCGGTCACACGTGCCGAAATGGCGAAAATGATCTATGTCATCCGCAACCGCGGCAATGACGACGCAGGCGCTGCGTTTAAGGGGTTAAACCTCTTCAGCGACATCGGCGGCCACTGGGCGGAAGGGTATATCAACTATGCCGCTTCCCTGGGCCTTGTTTCCGGTGTGGGCGGCGGCAGATTTGACCCCGACGCGTCCGTAACGGGCGTCGAGGCGGCGAAGATGCTCCTCACCATGCTCGGCTTCAACGCCGAAAAAGAGCAGCTTGTCGGCACGCAGTGGGTCGTCAAGACCACGGCGCTGGCGATGGAGCGCGGCATCCTGGACAACTACACCCCCTCCCTCACCGCGGCGGCTCCCCGCCAGTGGGCGGCGCTGCTGATCTACAACGCGCTGTTTGCCAACACCGTGCGCTATGTCGACGGCGTTGCTGAGGACGAAGTCCGCTCCGGCGAGACGCTCACTTCCGCGGTCAAGTACCTCGGCCTTGAGCAGAAGACCGGCATCGTGACCGACGCCACGGATGAGAACATCTCCGTCAAGGGCGCGAAGGACGACAAGGCCACTGTGTATGAAGTGAAAAACGGCTACAAGCTCCTCGGCCACGAGGTCAAGGTGCTCTTTAAGAACGCGAACAATGAGCTGACCGTTTACGACGCATACGCGACGACGAAAAACGGCATTGTGAACACCACGGTCGGCGCGATCGAAAAGCTCACGTCCTCCATCGTCAAGATCGACGGCAAAGAGTACAAGGTCGACGCTGGCTTCCAGGCGGTCTACAACTACGATCTGGCAAATGCGGACGATCTCGAGACGTCCATTGATAAGCTCGGCGACGGCTACGATATCAACATGCCTGTCAAGCTCGTTGACAACAACGGCGACGGCAAGTACGATTTCGCTTTCATCGAGTACAAGTCTTTCGGCAAGCTCTCCATTCAGAAGGATTCCTTCCGCGTGAGCGTGCTCGATAAGAACACCTCCTGGCAGAGCGAGTTCACCTCCATCGATAAGGACGACGCTGACATCTACGACGATGCTGCCAAGGACGATCTCGTATGGGTTATGAAGAATGCGGTCACCGGCCGCTACACCATCGAAAAGGCTTCCTCTTTTGAGGGTAAGGTCGACGGCCTGCGTCAGGACGAGTTCCGCGTAAACGGCACGTTCTACTCCCTCTCCGCGGACCACGCTTCCTCCGTTGCGGTTCCGTCCGTGGGCGACAGCCACGAATTCTTCACCGACGGCAAGTTCGTCATCTATATGAAGGAAGTCTCCAAGGAGACCCCGAAGAACTTTGCCTTTGTCATCGCGCAGAACACCGACGCCTTCGGTGAGACCTCTGTAAAGGTCCTCCTCGAGGACGGCACCACCAAGGTCATGACCCTGAATGACAAGGGCGTCCAGCCTGTGAATGAAAAGCTCTACACCTACTCCATCTCCGACAATCAGATCAAGCTTTCCGAGCTCACTGACGCCGGCAATGTCAAGCTCGGCGCGGATGTGACCGCAAGCTTCAACTCCGGCGACAAGAAGATCGGCGACGCGTACTATGTCTCCGACGATGCGGTTATCTTTACCAAGTATCAGAAGAACGACGGCACGGTTGCCTACAAGACCCTCTCCGGTAAGGAAGTCAATAAGTTCAGCGCGAACTTTACCTCGACCGCGACCACGAACATGGCGTATACCGAGGTCAATGGCTTCAACTACGTTGTGGCCGGCGCGCTCATCAACGGCGATGAGAAGCTCCCCTCCACCTCCGGAACGGAATGGAGCTACGCTTACGCGACGGAGAACGAGTATATGCTCCGCGAGGACGATACCGACGTCATGCACTATGACAATCTCTGGAACGGCATGAGCTTCAACCTCAAGCACAACGATTCGAACACCTTCATCAGCGCCAAGGGCGAGTTCATCAAGTACAAGCTCGAGGCGGACGGCACCATCGGCGAGATCGCCAAGGGCGCGGCGACGAAGGGCAAGCTCACGGGCTTTGACCTGGACAGCAAGCGCGTTTCCATCGACGGCTCTATGATGGAGCTGAACGATGATTACAAGATCATCTATATCGACTCCGACAACAAGACCGGCGCGGAAGGCGACGGCCTGAAGCTGGCGGAAGACGGTGTGAACAACATCGCTTACGTTGTCGAGAACGGCGAAGTCGTCGTACTCTTCGTCGACGTAAACAACGAGATGGTCTAAAGCGCCCGGCGCAGAGGAACATCCGGTCAGCCAAAACCCCCGCAGCGCAAAAGCGCTGCGGGGGTTCGGCTTTTTTCTGCGCAGGGAGCGCACGCCATTCCGGGCCGGGCTACTCCTCGTCCGCCTCATGCAGATGGCGGTATTTTTCACGCGTGGCCAGACCGCCGCGGATATGGCGCTCCGCCTTGTTTTTTTCAAGCACCTGCTTCACCTGCTGAAAAAGCGCGCGGTTTAAGGTGTATAAATGCTCGGTGACGTCTTTATGTACGGTGGATTTGCTGATATGAAACTCCTTCGCGGCGCTGCGCACCGTCGCATTGTGTTCAATGATATAATTTCCAAGCAGAATCGCCCGTTCCTCCGGTAGACCTTTCAAAAAAACTCCTCCCCGCGTTTGTGTTCTGCTTTCACTATATGCGCCCGCCGGGAGGAAAAGAACGCGCCCTAACGGAAGCAGAGGAAGGAGAACTGTACCGTGCTGTCATATTTACTGTTCCGCCTTCCGGCGGCTCAGGCGATATTCTGACGCTGGGACACCGGTTTTGTTT
>CAKTWY010000151.1 GCA_934630445.1 uncultured Eubacteriales bacterium | reverse complement strand
GTCGATCTTGTTGATGACCGGAACGACCTCGAGGTTGTGGTCGATGGCAAGATATGTGTTGGCAAGCGTCTGCGCTTCGATGCCCTGCGCGGCGTCGACGACAAGCACCGCTCCCTCGCACGCAGCGAGCGAACGCGAGACTTCATAATTGAAGTCGACATGCCCCGGCGTGTCAATCAGGTTCAGCTCGTATACCTCGCCGTCCTGCGCTTTGTAGTTCAGCCGCACCGCGCGCGCTTTAATGGTGATTCCGCGCTCGCGCTCCAGGTCCATATTGTCCAGAAGCTGACTGGACATCTCGCGGCTCGTCACAGCGTCGCAGCGCTCGAGAAGCCTGTCCGCAAGCGTCGATTTGCCGTGGTCGATATGGGCGATGATCGAAAAATTCCTGATTTTTGATTTGTCTTTCACAGCATACCTCTTTTAAATAACAGCTTTTCAATAACAGCGAAGCGCGCCGCCCACGGCGACGCAGCAAAAGAAATGCCCGCATTTGTTTTGCTTTTATTATACCAAGCCCGTTTACAATAGTAAACCGGAATTTTCACAGATTTGCTTTGCCCCAATGTTCATATATTATTCAAAATAAGGCTATTGACATTCTCTGACTATGGTGGTAAATTAGTTTTAGCACTCAGAGGTTCAGAGTGCTAAAGGAGGAATGGTAATGGAACTGTCAGACCGAAAACGCAGCATACTCAGGGCCATTATCAACGACTATGTCGAAACGGCCGAGCCGGTCGGCTCAAAAGCCATTGCCGGGCACGACGAGATCAATTTCTCCTCCGCCACCATCCGCAATGAGATGTCCGAGCTCGAGGAGATGGGCCTGCTCGACAAGCCGCATACCTCGGCCGGCCGCGTTCCCTCCACATTGGGCTACAGGGTGTATGTCGACGAACTGATGCACCGCTACCGCCTGACGCTGCAGGAGGTAAGCGCGCTGAACCGTGCCCTTTCCGGCAAGCTCAAAGAGCTTGACCGCCTTGTTTTTGAGGCCGGGCGGATCGCCGCCGACATCACCAATTACGCCTCCGTTTCGGTCTCTCCGCGTTTTACGCAGACGATCATCAAACGGCTCGACCTTATCCCGGTGGACGCGTGTTCCGCAGTCGCAGTCGTTGTCACATCCGCCGGCATTGTGAAAAACAAAATGCTCTTTTCCCAGACGCCGGTAGATGAAAACGCGGTCTACATCCTCGCGCGGATGCTGAACGCCGCTTTCGCCAATGTTCCGCTGGATGAATATATGCGCGAAAAATTTGCCACGATCGAGCGTGAGGCCGGCGACGCGGCATGCTTTGTGCGTCCGCTGCGCGATTTTATTCTGGAGATCTTCGAGATCTCCGAGCGGCCCGAGGTTTATATTTCCGGCACGTCGAAGCTTTTGAATCATCCGGAGTACCACGATGTGGAAAAGGCCCAGCGGCTATTGAGTTATCTCAATGATCATCCCGAGTCCGCCGGTATTGCGCCGGCACAGATGCCGGGCATGATCAAAATATCCATCGGGCAGGAAAACGCCGCCGAGCCCCTGCGCGATGCGAGCATGGTTTACGTCAGCTACAAACTCGGAGACGGCGCGACGGGCATTGTCGGCATCATTGGACCGACGCGCATGAACTATTCCAAGGTCGCGGCCAGGCTCCGCTATTTTGCCGATGGCATTACCAGGCTTTTATCCGACGGAACGCTCGATGCTCCGCCCGGAGAGCCGCCCGACCGGGATTCCGGCAAAACATAATTTTTGAGGTGAACGGAATTGTCTAAGAAAAAAGAGAACGAACCACTGAACCCGACCGAATCCGCGTGTGAGACCGCATGCGGCGCCGCTGCGAACGAAGCGGCAGGCGAAAACGCGGCCGAAACGCTTGAAAATGATCTTCAGCACGACCTGGACACGGCAAAGCGCGAGCTCGACGATGCCAAAGACCGCTTTCTGCGTCTTGCCGCAGAATACGACAATTTCAGGAAACGCACCACCAAAGAGCGCGAGACGCTCTACGGCGACGCTTCCGCCTCGACAGTGACCTGCTTTCTCCCCGTGCTCGACAATCTCGAGCGTGCGGCACGCGAGGCCTGCGCCGATGAGGCGTACAAAAAAGGCATCGAGCTGATCTTAAAGCAGCTTCTCGAGATTCTCGGCAAGATGAACGTCGCCGAGATCGAAGCGCTCGGCAAGGCGTTTGATCCCAATCTTCACAACGCCGTCATGCACATCGAGGACGACTCGCTCGGCGAGAGCGTCGTGGCTGAGGTTCTGCAAAAGGGATATATCATGGGCGAGCGTGTGCTTCGCCATGCGATCGTGAAGGTCGCGAACTGATTTTCGCACATAAGGCGTTTTGCCGCTTTATGATAGATTGATTTTTGAATCTGAAGTCTGGAGGAATATATTATGGGAAAGATCATCGGCATTGACTTAGGTACTACCAACTCCTGTGTTGCCGTTCTCGAAGGCGGCGAGGCTGCCGTTATCGCAAACGCGGAAGGCGCGCGCACAACACCGTCTGTCGTCGCGTTCTCGAAAAGCGGTGAGCGCATGGTTGGCCAGGTCGCAAAGCGCCAGGCCATCACCAACCCGGACCGCACCGTCATGTCCATTAAGCGCGAGATGGGCTCTGACTACCGCGTGACCATCGACGGCAAAAAATTCACCCCGCAGGAAATCTCCGCAATGATCCTGCAGAAGCTCAAGACCGACGCTGAGGCGTATATCGGCTCGCCCGTGACGCAGGCGGTCATCACTGTGCCGGCGTATTTCACCGATGCGCAGCGCCAAGCGACGAAGGACGCCGGCCGCATCGCGGGCCTGGAAGTGCTCCGCATCATCAACGAGCCGACCGCCGCGGCGCTGGCGTACGGCGTTGAAAAAGAGCAGGAACAGAAGATCATGGTCTACGACCTCGGCGGCGGCACGTTCGACGTCTCCATTCTCGACATCGGCGACGGCGTGCTTGAAGTTCTCGCCACCGCCGGCAACAACCGCCTCGGCGGCGACGATTTTGACGAGCGCATCATCAAATGGATGATCGGTGAATTCAAAAAATCCGACGGCATCGACCTCAACAACGACAAAATGGCACTTTCCCGTTTGAAGGAAGCGGCTGAAAAAGCGAAGATCGAGCTCTCCGGCATGACGTCGACGAACATCAACCTGCCATATATCACAGCGGACGCCTCCGGTTCCAAGCACCTCGATCTGACCCTCACCCGCGCGAAATTCGATGAACTGACGGCAGATCTTGTCGAAGCGACGATGGGTCCTGTGCGCCAGGCGCTTTCCGACGCCGGTCTGTCCGCGGGCGAGCTTTCAAAGGTTCTCCTCGTGGGCGGTTCCTCCCGTATCCCCGCGGTGCAGGACGCTGTCAAGAAGATCACCGGCAGAGACCCCTTCCGCGGCATCAATCCCGACGAGTGCGTCGCCATCGGCGCGGCCATCCAGGCTGGCGTGCTCGGCGGCGACGTCAAGGACCTTCTCCTTCTCGACGTGACGCCGCTCTCCCTCGGCATCGAGACGCTCGGCGGTGTGTGCACGAAGCTCATCGAGCGCAACACCACCATCCCGACAAAGAAGAGCCAGATCTTCTCCACCGCTGCGGACGGCCAGACCTCCGTTGAGGTCAACGTTCTGCAGGGCGAGCGCGAGATGGCCGCCGGCAACAAATCGCTCGGCCGCTTCCACCTCGACGGCATTCCCGCGGCTCCGCGCGGCGTGCCGCAGATCGAAGTTACCTTTGATATCGACGCCAACGGCATCGTAAACGTCTCTGCGAAGGACCTTGGTTCAGGCAAAGAGCAGAAGATCACCATTACCGCTTCCTCCAACCTCTCAAAGGACGATATCGACAAGGCCGTTAAAGAGGCCGAGCAGTTCGCGGAAGAGGATAAGAAGCGCCGCGAAGCCGTGGATATCCGCAACGCTGCGGAAAGCACCGTTTTCCAGAGTGAAAAAACACTCGGCGAGATCGGCGACAAAATTCCCGCAAGCGAGCTGCAGCCCGTGCGCGAGCAGATCGACAAGGTGAAGGAGCTCCTGAAGGGCGAAGACACGCAGGCGATCAAAGAGGCGACAGACGAGCTGACCAAGCGCTTCTATGCCGTTTCGGAAAAACTCTATCAGCAGCAGGCGCCTCAGGGTGATGCCGGCGCGCAGCAGGACCCCGGCGCATCGTCCGGCCCGCAGCAGGGCGCTGATGGCGGCCAGTATTACGACGCCGACTATAAGGTAGTTGACGACGACGATAAGAAATAATATAATGTTATAACTGCGCGGGGCTTCCCTATCCATGTGGGGAAGCCCCTGCGCCTGAAACTGAGTTAATGTGTGGTGACCTGTATGGCCGAACAAAAAAGAGATTATTACGAGGTGCTCGGTGTGCCCAAAGGCGCCTCTGACGATGATATCAAAAAGGCATACCGCAAGCTTGCAAAACAGTACCATCCGGACCTTCACCCCGGCGACAAGGCTGCCGAAGTGAAGTTCAAGGAACTGAACGAAGCTTACGAGGTGCTCTCCGACGCGGACAAAAAGGCGCGTTACGACCAGTACGGCCACGCGGGCGTCGACCCGAATTTCGGCGCAGGCGGCGGTGCGTACGGCGGCGCAGGCTTTGACGGTTTCGACCTCGGAAGCATTTTTGACAATATGTTTGGCGGCGGTTTCGGTGGCTTTGGCGGTTCGACTGCTTCGCGCAGAAACGCGCCGCAGCGCGGAGACAATATCCGTGTGTCCATCCCTCTGTCATTTGAGGAAGCGGCCTTTGGCTGCGAGCGTGAACTGAACATCAGCCGCACCGAGCAGTGCGACGAGTGCGGCGGCTCCGGCGCGGCGAAGGGTACTTCGCCCGAGACATGCCCCACCTGCCACGGCTCCGGCCAGGTGAAGACGACGCAGCGTACGCCCTTCGGCGTTTTCTCTTCTTCCGCTGTGTGTTCCGCCTGCGGCGGCAAGGGCAAAGTGATTAAAACCCCCTGTTCCAAATGCCATGGCTCCGGCACCATCCGCCGCCCGCGCCAGATCAAGGTGAAGATTCCCGCCGGTATCGACGACGGGCAGACTATTTCCATCCGCGGCGAAGGCGGTCACGGCGTCAACGGCGGGCCGAGCGGTGATATTTACGTCACAGTCTCTATCCGTCCGCACCCGATCTTTACCCGTCAGGGCGCTGACGTCTACTGTGAGATTCCGATCACGTTCGCCCAGGCGGCGCTCGGCGCAGAGCTTGTCGTGCCGACGATCGACGGAAAAATTCAGTATACTGTGCCCGAGGGTACGCAGACCGGCACCATGTTCCGTATGAAAGGAAAAGGCATTCCGAATATCAATGGCCGCGGGCGCGGCGATCAGTTTGTGCGCGTCAATGTTGAGGTGCCAAAGCGTATGAACGAACGGCAGAAAGAGGCGCTGCGCACCTTTGAAGCGGCGATGGAAGACAAGAATTACGAGCGCCGCAGCGGTTTTTTTGACAAGATGAAGAACCATTTTAAAGATAAAAAAGTATAAATCGCTTTTAAGCGGAGGCGCTGTATGGCGTCTCCGTTTTTTTGAGCGCTGCCTGCGGTCCGCCGCCATGGTCTTCATGATACGCCCCTTTCCGGCCCGATGGCCTCTACAACCTGCCTTTGGTGTGATAAGATAGGAACAATATCGGTGGCAGGCTCTACGCCGCCTCATTTTGCTGGTTAGCTCGCTCTGTCCGTTGCAGGTTGGGAGCGGCCTAACTTAATTGCGCTGTGGTCTTTGCATCTCTTACGATCTGCGCAGATGGCCGGCGCGCCCGCGCGTTCCCGCTGCTTCCGCCCGATTTACAGTACGTGCGGCCTGTGTTATAATAAAAGTATATCCAGGCGATCCAAAATGCGATTTCCCGTTTGTCCTCGTTTTCATCAGCGCCGGTTTTTCTCTTTCGCGGCGCAGGTATTGGAAGGAGTGTGCATGATGGGGCAAATTCTGGAGACCTTTCTTTACAGCATTACAGGAACGTTTTTTCTCATATTCGTAATCGCTCCCGCCGCCATTATTTTTCTTGGATATGCGGTCTTTATTCTTGTTGCATCCATCCGGGAATGGCGCAGATGACCTGCGCTGCGCCTGCCCGCAATGGCGA
>CAKTWY010000150.1 GCA_934630445.1 uncultured Eubacteriales bacterium | reverse complement strand
GTTGATCTTGTTCTTGACAAAGAGGTTCAGGAACTTTGCAAACAGCACGCCGCCGATCGTATCGAACACGAAGGCCCCAAGGCCCAGCTGGAGGATGAGGATCGTGTCGGGCGTCATGAAGTACTCTGCGCGCATCTTCGACGCGACTGTGATGCCGAGGAAGAGCGTGATAAGGTTGGCCAGCTCATGCTGCGCGCTCTCCGAAAGGGATTTGAGCACGCCGCATTCGCGGATCAGGTTGCCGAACATCAGGAAGCCGACGAGCGCTACGCTGCGCGGCGCAAAGATGCCCGCGATGACCGTGACCGCGATGGGGAAAATGATCTTCGTCCGCTGAGAGACCTGCCCGCCGTCGTAATGCATGCGGATGCCGCGCTCCTTCTTCGTCGTGACCAGTCGGATGGCCGCCGGCTGCACGATGGGAACAAGCGCCATGTAGGAATACGCCGCGACGATGATCGCGCCGATATATTTGGAGCCGAAGTAGTTGGCCACGACGATCGAGGTCGGGCCGTCGGCCGCGCCGATGATGGCGATGGACGCCGCGTCACGCAGGTCAAAGCCGCACAGCGCCGCCATGCTCAGCGTGAAGAAGATGCCAAACTGTGCCGCCGCGCCGAAAAGCAGCATCTTCGGGTTGGAGAGCAGCGGGCCGAAATCGATCATCGCGCCGATGCCGATAAACAGCAGAAGCGGGAACAGCTCGTTGGCGATGCCCATGTTGAACAGGCTGTCAAGGATGCCGTATTCCGTCACGCCGTCGATCACCTGGTCGATCGCGCCGGAGAAAGGCAGGTTTACAAGGATCGCGCCGAAGCCCATCGGAAGAAGGAGCGCCGGCTCCATGTCTTTTTTGATGGCAAGATAGATGAGCAGCACACCGATCCCCCACATGACGATCTGCTGCCACGTGATCTGAAGGATATTGCCGAAAAGCTCTTGCATTTTTCCGCTCAGTCCTTTCTGTTTGAATGACATCAGGAGCGGAAAACAAACTTTTCCTTCTCCTCCATTTTATAGTATAGCGACAAATACCAAAACGCGCAAGGGATATTTTACATTTTTGTAAACGAAAAAGGAATCTTGCCCGTGCGCTTTGCTGCGCGGCCGCTTCGTCGGCGGAAAATCACGGCAGATACGCCTCCCGTTTACCCTTTGGAGGGATTCGGCATACAAATAATTTCCTTTCGTCGAAGCAACGAAAGGAGGCATATGCACAGATAACAACTGTTCGATAAACCGGGAGTTGTCTCAGCCATTATCTTTGAAGTTCTTGTCTTTCACGAAAAATGACAATATAAAAATTCCAATTGTGATCCAAGGATAAATCTTGAAAATCACCTTTCTCACTCCCAGAGGAATCGGAATAACAATAGGCACATCCATTGTGGCAATCGCAAATATAACAAACACGATCGCAACAAGAAACATAACAAGAGCGATTATGCGTAGCTTCCTCTTCATCACAGCACCTTCACAACTTCCAGTTTATCTTTTTATTTACTTTATCATATTTTTCTGCTTCAATCAACGCATAGTAAAATTGGCGAAGTCATCACCCGTCGGTCTGAATGGTAAAAGGGAGAGATCCTTTGCATGCTTGACTTTTGGGGGATGATACAGTATTATAATTGTGCATTTGCTTCCGTAGCTCAGCAGGATAGAGCGTCCGCCTCCTAAGCGGAAGGTCGCGCGTTCGAATCGCGCCGGGAGTGCCAGCCGACAGCCCCGCCACGCGGATTGCGTGGCGGGGCTTTTCTGCACACTGAACGGCGTTTAGCGCGTCAAAGATAACGTTGACACGCAGATCGGTGAGACGGGGTTAACTTTTTGTTTGACCGGAGAAAAATGCAAGCATTATAATTGCACATTTTAATGACCTGATGGTATACTATGATCAATATCAGATTGGAATTTTTATAGTATGCTGCAGTTTAAAGGATGAATATAAATGGAACAAGGAAAAAAAGAACACAAAAGAAGAGTGCGTTACAGCGGAACACATCCAAAACGCTTTGAAGAAAAATACAAGGAGCTGAATCCGGAGAAATATAAAGAGACTGTGGATAAAATTATTGGAAAAGGGAATACCCCGGCGGGAATGCATATCCCGATTATGGTACAGGAAATCATCGATTTTCTGCAGATCAAAAAAGGGCAAAAAGGATTGGATGCAACCCTGGGTTATGGCGGGCACAGCAGTGCCATGCTCAAGGAGCTTCAAGGCCAGGGGCATTTGTATGCACTTGATATCGACCCGATTGAAATCAAAAAAACAACAAAGAGAATGCGGGAAAAAGGGTTTGGCGAAGATATTTTGACAATAAAGCAGATCAACTTTTCTCAAATCGATGAATTGTGTGCGCAGGTTGGCAAGTTCGATTTTGTTTTGGCTGATTTAGGCTGCTCATCCATGCAAATTGATAATCCCGAAAGAGGATTCACCTTTAAAAAAGAAGGCCCCTTGGATTTGCGCTTAAATCCTGAAAAAGGGATCCCGGCGTCTGAACGGTTAAAGGAGCTGTCAAAGGATGAATTTGAGGGAATGCTTATTGAAAACGCTGACGAGCCGTATGCCCATGAAATTGCAGAGGAAGTTTTTAAAAAGTTAAGTCGGGGAGAGTCGATCACGACGACCACGGAGCTGCATGATCGTATAGCAAAAGCGCTGACGTTCCTGCCGAAAAAAGATAGGGATATGGCGATCAAAAAATCGAGTCAAAGAGTTTTTCAGGCACTCAGAATCGATGTAAACCATGAATTCGAAGTGCTGTACGAATTTTTGGAAAAATTGCCGGGCATTTTAAATCCAGGGGGAAGAGTCGCCGTTTTGACCTTTCATTCGGGAGAAGACCGGCTTGTTAAAAAGTCCTTTAAACAGCTTGAAAATGAGGGGATTTACAGCGAAGCAGCCAGGGCTGTGATACGCCCGTCGGAAGAAGAATGCCGAAAAAATGCCCGTGCAAAAAGCACGAAACTGCGCTGGGCAATTAAAGCATAACATGCAGCGATCATTTAGACCGCCCCCAAAAACCGCTGTATCCTCCCCTCGGTTTTGACCTGTTTCCCCGCGCGCCGCAAGCATCTTACCGCTTGCGGCGCGCTTTTTATTTCACAGCAAAACGCATCCGCACGCCTTCCGGAACAAAGGCGCGATAGCAGCCGTGTCTTTCCCATAAAATCAGCCGGCATACGCTCTTTCAGCCGGCTGAAAGAGCCGGAGCGGGCAGCGCTTTTCTCCCTTTCAAAGCGCCGCGTTATGATTGGCAGGTTGCTTTTGGAACGTTTTTCCGCCGATCAAAAAAGAGAACGAACCGCCTTGACGGATATGGCTCTGCCGTGCGCATTTTGCCGGATGCATAACCTTCACCGTGCTTGACAAAACTGAAAGAGAAATGCTATACTGGATACACACCCCCACCTGGTGTGGGTAATGAACTTGTAAACGGGGGGAAACGCTCTTATGATAAAACAAACATTCAGCGTCACAGGTATGTCGTGTTCGGCGTGCTCTGCACATGTGGAAAAAGATGTGCGCGCGCTTGCGGGCGTGGCGGATGTTTCCGTCAGCCTTCTGACCAACTCCATGACGGTCACGTATGATGAGCGCGCGCTCAGCTCCGCCGGCGTGATCGCCGCGGTCGAGCATGCGGGCTACGGCGCGTCCGTCGCGTCGTCCGGAGGCGCGCGTGCGCAGGCGGCAGCCCCTCAGCCGCAGGACGAGGTGCGCGGGATGAAGACGCGGCTCATCTGGTCGATCGTCTTTACCGTTCCGCTGTTCTACCTCTCCATGGGCCACATGATGGGCTGGCCGCTGCCGGCGTTTTTCCTCGACCACAGGAATACGCTTGCATTCGCCTTCACGCAGTTCCTGCTCGCGCTGCCGGTCGCGTATCTGAACCGGAAATTTTTTATAAACGGCTTCCGCACGCTCTTTCGCGGCGCGCCGACGATGGATTCTCTGATCGCCATCGGCTCGTCGGCGGCGCTCGTGTTCGGCGTGTTCGCCATTTACCGTATCGGCTGGGGTCTGGGCTGGGGCGATATGGACACCGTGCACCGCTACGCGATGGATCTCTATTTTGAATCCGCGGCGATGATCCTCACGCTCATCACACTTGGCAAGTTCCTCGAGGCGCGCGCAAAGGGCAAAACCTCTGAAGCGATCGCCAAACTCGTCGCGCTGCGCCCGCAGACGGCGCTCGTGCTGCGCGATGGTGTCGAGACGGAGATCAGCCTTGCCGACGTCGTGGTCGGTGATATCGTGGTTGTCAGATCCGGCGCCGTCATCCCCGTCGACGGCGTGGTGACTGAGGGTACGGCCGCGGTGGATGAGAGCGCGCTTACCGGCGAGAGCATCCCTGTTGAAAAAAGCGCCGGCGCGCGCGTTTCGGCCGCGACCATCAGCCGTTCGGGCTATCTCCAGCTGCGTGCGACCGAGGTAGGAGACGATACGACCCTTTCGCAGATCATCCGCCTGATGGAGGAGGCCGCCTCCTCCAAAGCCCCCATCGCAAAGCTGGCCGATAAAATCAGCTCCGTCTTTGTTCCGGCGGTCATCCTGATCGCGGTCGCGGCGACTGTGGTGTGGCTGCTGCTCGGGTATCCGTTTGAGTTCGCGCTCTCCATCGGCATCTCCGTGCTTGTCATCTCCTGCCCGTGCGCGCTGGGACTGGCCACACCGACGGCGATTATGGTCGGCACAGGCCGCGGCGCGCAGGAGGGGATCCTCATCAAATCCGCCGAAGCGCTCGAAACGGCGCACAGCATCGACACCGTCGTGCTCGACAAGACCGGCACTGTCACCGAGGGGCGCCCCGCCGTTACCGACATTCTGACGTACGGCGGCATGCGCGAAGAGCAGGCGCTTTCACTTGCCCTGGCCGTGGAGGCGCGCAGCGAGCATCCGCTCGCCCGCGCGATCATGGCCGAGGGCGGGCGCAGGAATCTCGCACCGCCAGAAGTTGCGGATTTTCAAACCGTTCCGGGCCGGGGCGTCGCCGCCACGGTCGGCACACGCCGCGTCTGGGCGGGGAGCGCCGCCTTCCTGGAGGAAAACAGCCTCTCCGCCGGAGCGGCGCTTGCCGATGCCGAACGCCTGGCACAGGAGGGGAAAACCTCCCTCTTCTTCGCGGATGAAGCCGGTGTTTTCAGCGTGATCGCCGTGAGCGACCCGGTGAAGGAATCGAGCGCCGCCGCCATCGGCGAGCTGCGCGCCATGGGCCTTGACGTTGTGCTCCTCACCGGCGACAACCGGCGCACGGCCCAGGCCGTCGCCGCGCGTATCGGCGGCGTGGAGGTGCATGCCGAGGTCATGCCCCAGGAGAAGGAGCTGCACGTGCGCGCGCTCATGGACGCGGGGAAGCGCGTTGCCATGGTGGGCGACGGCATCAACGACGCGCCCGCCCTTGCGCGCGCCGACGTCGGCGTTGCGATCGGTGCGGGCACGGATATCGCCATCGAGTCGGCGGACGTCGTGCTGGTGAAGAGCGACCTGCGCGACGTTGCGACGCTCGTCCGTCTCAGCCGCGCCGTCATCCGCAATATCAAGGAGAACCTCTTCTGGGCGCTGATCTACAACACGCTCGGCATCCCGCTTGCAGCGGGCGTGTTCTACCTCGCGCTGGACTGGAAGCTGAACCCCATGTTCGCCGCTGCCGCGATGAGCTTAAGCTCGGTCTGCGTGGTGACAAACGCTCTGCGCCTGCGCTTTTTCAGGCCCCGCCCCGCTGCAAAGGGAGCGGATCATACGATAAAGGAGATAAAAACGATGAAAAAGACAATGATGATCGAAGGCATGATGTGCGCGCACTGCTCCGGCCGCGTCGAAGCGGCGCTGAACGCTCTTGACGGCGTGACGGCGCACGTCGACCTTGCGGGCAAGCGCGCGCAGGTCACCCTCACAAAGGATGTCACTGACGACGCGCTCAGAAAAGCCGTGACGGATGCGGGCTATACCGTGACCGCCATCGGGCAGGAGTAGAACCGTGACGGCGGATAAGGCGCAGGTATCGCGCCTGGTGAAGACGGCCCGCGGTCAGCTTGACGGCATCCTCAGGATGATCGAAGAGGACCGCTACTGCATTGACATCTCCAACCAGCTTATGGCGACGGAGAACATCCTGAAGCGCGCCAACCGCGAGGTGCTG
>CAKTWY010000149.1 GCA_934630445.1 uncultured Eubacteriales bacterium | reverse complement strand
ATGCCGAGAAGTCTCATTTCATATGCCTCCTTTTCAGATAGCGCAATTGGCCCATGCGCATGCATGGGCCAATTGCGAATAACGTTCGGCCTCCGATCAATACTTTTCAACGCCCATATACCGGCGCGAGGACATCGGATGCCCCAGCAGATAGGACATCTGCAGGCAGTATTCCGACGCAAGAGCGTTTAAGACCAGCGGAGCGACCACTTCGCGAAGCCCTTCCGGGATGAGGGAGAGGTCGAGCCACTGCGCGTCGAGCACGGTGAGCTTGTCGGTGATGCGCTGCAGGAATTTGACGGCGCGCTCTTCGACCGGACGTGTTTTGCCAAGGCCTAAGAAGGCGAAAACGGACGTTTCCTTTCCGATTGCTTCAAACGCGCCGTGGAAAAATTCACCCGCATGGATGGGGGAGGAGTGGATCCAGATCGACTCCATAAACGAGCAGTTTGTGAGAATATATGCGATGCAGCTGTCTATGCCTGCGGCGACCGTATAGATGATCGGCTCGGTGCGGTTTTTCACGGCGAATTCACGCGCGTTCGGCGCAAGATCGGCGATGGCCTTTTTGCAGACCGTCTCGAGGTTGTCCATGGCCAGCTCCATATCCGCGAGCCGATCCGTGCCGTCGAGCGCGTCGAGGACCGCATAGATCGTCTGATACACATCCGGGAAGATGGAGAGGATCATGGGATAAGGATCGGCGGGATTGTCGTAATAATAGATGGGATAGTCGATCGCCTGTTCAAGCGCCGAGCCGGGAACAGTGGTGAAACCGGCGGTGAGCGCCCCGCGCTCGCGTGCGAGCCTGGCGGCGTTTACCGTCTCGGCCGTACCGCCGGACTGAGAGTTCAGGATAACGAGGCACTTTTCGCCAAGGCGCCTCGGCGGATCGTTGAAAAATTCGTTTGCCGTGTATGAGTCGGTCGAGACTTTGTCCGTCTCGCGCTCGAGTATGTATTTTGCCGGATACAGGGTTGCGAGCGATCCGCCGCACGCCACAAGATAGATGTTTTCAATTTCGCGGCTGGCGACGGCTTTTTTCAGGGCTGCAATCTGGCTGCGGACCAGCGCTACTTTTTCCTCATGCATTACAACAACCTCCAATGAATCAATCTGCCTGTCAGTGTAGGATTCGAAAGTTATTATTTGCATTATTATAATAAAAATAAAAACTTTCGCACTTGCAGTATATCGAATAATGACAACCTTGTCAAGAGGGATTTTATATTTTTATTTCATTTATTATAAATATAAAAATTATAGCATGCAACCATACGGCTGCACCCTTGCGCACAATCGAACAGCCGTATAAAAATGACATGGCTCCCCTGCGGTATCGAAAAAATTCCGCCTCCAAAGTATGTAACCGCCCGGCGGTTATTCGGGCAGATACCGGCGCAGGTCGCTTGTGATCATGCGGCATGCCGATGGGCGGCCGTTCTGCGCGCGGCGGTATTCAACGATTACGCCGCTGACGGTGTGGTATTCCGGCTCGGGCGTGTCTTCAGGGAAAACGGCGTCAAGCGGAACGATGGTGTAGAGCATCAGCCCTCCCTCCGTTCACGGATGCGCTCATGGAGCCAGTCGAGCGCGTCGGACAGTCCGCCCAGCGCGTCAATGATGCCATGGTCGACCGCTTCCCGGCCGTAGAGGATCGTGCCGACGTCGCTTGCCAGCGAGCCGGTGCGCAGCATCAGCGTACGGAAATCGTCCGCGGAGATGTGCGAATTTTTGGTCACGAAGTCGACGATGCGCTCCTGTATTTTTTCAAAATAGGCAAAGGTCTGCGCTGTGCCGATAACGAGGCCATTCATCCGCACAGGGTGGATTGTCATCGAGGCCGTCGGCGCGATGAGCGAGCGCTGCGCCGCGACTGCGAGCGGCACGCCGATCGAGTGCCCGCCGCCCAGGACCAGCGAGACGGTCGGCTTTTTCATGCCGGAGATGAGCTCGGCGATGGCGAGGCCTGCCTCCACGTCGCCGCCGACAGTGTTGATGAGGATGAGCAGACCGTCGATTTCGTCGCTCTCTTCGATGGCCGCCAGCTGCGGCATGACATGTTCATACTTGGTTGTCTTATTCTGCGAGGGGAGGAGCATATGCCCTTCGACCTGGCCGATGATGGTGATGCAGTGGATGGCGCCGCGCGCGCTTTTTGTGGTGACGGAGCCGGTCTCCACCAGCTCGCGCAGCTCGGCTTCGCGCTCTTTTTCTCCACAGGGTTCCTGACAGCGGTTGTTCATAGATGTCCTCCGGTTTCAAACGATATCGAATACAGTTTGTCCCGAAACAAACATTTTAAGCATCCTTCCTCTTTTGGAGCGAACTTGCATCCCGCCGCCAAAAGGAATATACTGAAAAACAGAAATGGCAAGGGAATGATGAGATGGAGTGCAAAATTTTTGCGTTTGCTTCGCTTGCAAGTTACCGATACGTCGTCATTCTTTCGCTTTATAATGGCAAGATCCTTTTAAGCCAGCACAAAGCGCGCGAGACCTGGGAGATGCAGGGCGGCCACATTGAGACGGGCGAAACGCCCGAAGCTGCTGCGCGCAGAGAGCTTTTTGAAGAGTCGGGAGCTGTTGGCTTTTCACTTGAGCCGCTTTGCGATTATTGGGCCGGGAACGAAAAGGACGGCTCGGGCGGCGCGGCGTTCCTTGCGCGCATTACAGAGCTTGGCCCGCTGCCGCCGAGCGAGATGCGACGCACCGCGCTTTTTGAGGCGCCGCCTGCTGCGCTCACATATCCGGATATCGCGCCGAAGATTTTTGCGTGCGCGGGCATCGCTTGCTCCGCAGCATTGTGTGACCCATGGCTGGTGCAGAGCAGGAAAGGGGGTGCTGTAGATGCGCATTGAGACGCAGCGGCTGCAGCTGCGCGCGCTTTTGCCGCGCGAGCTGGAACTTTGGACCGAGGATATAGCTGCCTTTGAACGGGAACTGGATGTTTTTTACCGCGCAGAGGCGCTGACAGGCGATTTTTTCAATATCGTGAAAGGACAGTGCAGTGCTGTGCGTGCCGACAGCGCCAATTATATGTGGCGCAGCTTTTGGCTGCTCATTCGCAGGGAGGACCGCGTCGTCGTCGGTTCGGCGGATTTTAAGGATGTGCCCGACGCATCGGGCGCGGTCGAGATCGGCTATGGCCTCGGCCCGGCATTTGAAAAAAACGGTTACATGACAGAGGCGGTCGCGGCGATGTGCACCTGGGCGCTGCGGCAGCAGGGCGTGTCAGCGGTGGTCGCCGAAACGGAAATGTGGAATGCGGCCTCTGAGCGCGTTTTGCAGCGCTGCGGCTTTCACATCACGCGCACAGAGCGCACGCGCTGGTGGCGCCTGGAGCGATGAGTGCGGTAAGAAATAAAAAACGCCCGGCAGGCAACGCCTGCCGGGCGGTATTCTGCTGTATGCGGCAAAATGCTTAGAGCGCCGCTTTCGCCTTTTCGACGAGCGCCGCGAAAGCGGCCTTGTCGTTCACAGCGAGGTCGGAGAGCATCTTGCGGTTGATATCGATGTTCGCCTTTTTAAGCCCGTACATAAAACGGGAATAATTTAAGCCGAGCGGCTTGACGCCGGCGGTGATGCGGGTGATCCACAGTCTGCGGAAGTCGCGCTTTTTGAGCTTGCGGCCCGTGTACGCGTACTTTAAGGACTTCATCACCTGCTCATTGGCTACCTTATAGTGGGTCGACTTTCTGCCCCAGTAACCGCTGGCTAATTTTATAATCTTCTTTCTTCTTTTGCGCGTCATCATTGCGCCTTTTACTCTTGCCATAGCTTAATAAGCCTCCTGTTCTTTTTCGGTTTGGGGTTTACGCGTAGGGGATCAGGCGCTTGACCTGAGCGACGTTGGTCACGTCGGCGTAAGCCGCCTTGCGGAGGCCTCTCTTGCGCTTTGTGCTCTTCTTGGTAAGAATGTGACGGCGGTTAGCGGTAGCGCGCTTGACCTTGCCGTTCTTTGTGAGACCAAATCTCTTTTTCGCACCGGTATGAGTCTTGATTTTGGGCATGATGCTTCTCCTCTCTTTTACAAGCTACTGCTTTTTCGGGGCTAAAAACATTATCATCTGACGTCCTTCGAGCTTAGCGGGTTTTTCAATATTGGCAATCTCGGAGCACGCGGCAGCGAATCTTTCGTGTATCCCGTAACCGACGTTCGTATGGGCCATCTCACGGCCGCGAAAACGGATCGTGACCTTGACCTTGTCGCCGTCCTTAAGAAAACGCTGGGCATTTCTGGCCTTTACATCGAAGTCATGTGTGTCGATATTGGGGGAAAGACGGATCTCCTTGATCTCGGTCACATGCTGGTTCTTCTTCGCTTCCTTCTCCTTTTTGATCTGCTCGAAGCGGTACTTGCCGTAGTCCATGATCCGGCATACCGGCGGAACCGCCTGCGGCGCGATCTTGACAAGGTCCAGATTCTTCTGGTCGGCAAGGGCCATTGCCTCTTTGATCGAGACGATGCCGAGCTGGCTACCGTCGGAATCGATTAATCTGACTTCTTTGTCGCGTATCTCTTCGTTCAACTGATGATTCATGCTGCTAATGTTTACGCACCTCCAAATTTGGGCTGTCAATGAAAAAACGGGCGGTCATAAAAACCGTCCGCAACAAACCTCTCCCGCCTGCGCGGAAGAAACAGTGTTGACCCTTAGCCGTCGGCATGGGGTGAGGACGGTTGCGCCCTGCTTTCTTTTGCTTAATCAGTATAACAGGTTTTCTATTCTGTGTCAACACTTTTTTACAGGATGAACAGGGAAAATACGGCCCAAAAAGGAGAAAAGCGCCACTGCGCGCACGGCTATCACGCCCCGCCGCTCCCGGTAAGCCGGCCGAACAGAAGCAGGGCCGCCGCGACAAGCAGGATATCATACGTGCATTCCAGGACAAATGCACGCCGCGCATCTTGCGTGCGGCGGTTGGTGTAGACAAAAATGCCTGAGAGCGTGAGGGAAGCGGCGGCGAGACACACTGCCGTTATCCAGCGCGCGGCGGCAAAGCCGGAGAGGAGAAGCGCGCCTGCGACATAAAGGCCGATGAGAATCCAGCGAATCAAGTTCCTTGTCTGCTGCGCCATACGCGTTCCTCCTGATTGAAAAAGAGATTCACTTTCCCACGCAGAAGCGGCTGAAGATGCCGGATACGAGGTCGATGCCCGCCGACTCGCCCGTCACCTCTCCGAGAAGGGCGGCCGCGCGCTCGACGTCCGAAAGCACGGCATCCGGCGTGATGCCCGCGTTTGCGCCCGCCGCCGCTTCAGACAGCGCCCCCGCCGCGTCGCTTAGGAGCGCAGCCTGCCGCGCGTTGGTAATGATAACGTCTGCCGCATCTTTTGCGGTGAACATCGCTTCAAGCGCCGCGCAAAGCGCACCAACGCCTTCGCCGGTTTTGGCGCGCAGTGTAAAGACCTGGGAAAAATCCGTCGACAGGTCTTCCGGTATGAGAGATTGAGGCAAATCTGTTTTATTGATAACAGCGACCGCCCGCCGGCCGTATACGCGGCTGATGATATGGCGGTCTTCTTCCGCGAGGGGTGCGGTTCCATCAAAAACACAGAGGATCAGCTCCGCCTCGTCCGCTGCCTGAAAGGCGCGTTCCATCCCGATGCGTTCGACCGTGTCGCCGTTCGCGCGGATGCCGGCGGTGTCGCACAAACGCAGCACCGTGTCGCCCAGGCGGATACGCTCTTCGATCACATCGCGCGTCGTGCCGGCGATGGGTGTGACAATGGCGCGGTCTTTGCCGCACAATGCGTTTAAAAGGGAGGACTTTCCTGCGTTCGGCCGGCCGAGGATCGCGCAGGGCACGCCGTCCTGCAGCGCACGGCCGCGGCGGAAGGTCGCGGCCAGCGCGCAGAGCGCCTGTGCGCCGCGCGAAAGCGTTTCAGCCGCGCGCTCATATAGAAAGGGGGGGAGGTCCTCATCCGGATAGTCGACAACGGCGTAAAAATGCGACAGCATGTCCATCAGCTCTTCCCGCAGCGCGCGCACGCGCGTGCCAACGCCGCCCTTCAGGCCGCGCACGGCATTTTTCGCCGCGGCGACGGTTTCCGAGTCGATCAGATCGATCACCGCCTCGGCTTCGGTCAGGTCCATGCGGCCGTTTAAAAAGGCGCGCTTTGTAAATTCGCCCGCCAGGGCCGGGCGCGCCCCGGCCTCATAC
>CAKTWY010000148.1 GCA_934630445.1 uncultured Eubacteriales bacterium | reverse complement strand
GTGAGGATGCCCTCGGCCGCATGCATGCCCTCAATGTCCTCGGGCGAGGTTTCAAGGCGCACGAGCACGACCTTTTCACCGCGCGCGACCCACTGCACCGCATCCTCCGCGGTGAAGACGACCCTGCCGCACGCAGCGCCCGGGGAGGCAGCCAGCGCGGTCGCAACGGGCTTCGCCTTTCTCAGCACGGCCGCGTCGAACTGCGGGTGCAGCAGCGCGTCGAGCTGTTTCGGGTCGATCATCAGAACCGCGTCTTTTTCGGAGATCATTCCCTCGTCGACGAGATCGCATGCGATCTTCAGGGCAGCTGCCGCGGTGCGCTTGCCGTTTCTCGTCTGGAGCATGTAGAGCTTTTTATCCTCAATGGTGAATTCCATATCCTGCATGTCGCGGTAATGGTTCTCAAGCTTCGCGCAGATTTCGACAAACTGGTCGTAGCACTCGGGCATGACGTCCTTGAGATGGTCGATCGTCTGCGGCGTGCGCACGCCGGCTACGACGTCCTCGCCCTGCGCGTTCATCAGGAACTCGCCGAACAGCTTCTTTTCGCCTGTGGCGGGGTTCCTTGTAAAGGCAACGCCCGTGCCGGACGTGTCGCCCAGGTTGCCGAAGACCATCGCCTGCACGTTGACCGCCGTGCCCCATGAGCCGGGGATGTCGTTCATGCGGCGGTAGACGATCGCACGCGGGTTATTCCACGAACGGAACACCGCCTTGATCGCGCCCATGAGCTGTGCCTTCGGGTCGGAGGGGAACTCTTCGCCAAGTTTTGCCTTGTATTCGGCCTTAAACTGGCGTGCAAGCTCCTTCAGGTCGTCCGCGGTAAGCTCGGTGTCAAGCGTGACGCCGCGCGAAGCCTTCATCGCGTCGATGAGCTGCTCAAAATATTTTTTGCCGACTTCCATGACGACGTCGGAGTACATCTGGATGAACCTTCTGTAGCAGTCGTACGCCCAGCGCGGGTTGCCGGACTTTTTGGCAATGACCTCGACGACCTCTTCGTTCAGGCCGAGGTTCAGGATGGTGTCCATCATGCCGGGCATCGAGGCGCGCGCGCCGCTTCTGACGGAGACAAGGAGAGGATTCTCGAGGTCGCCGAACTTTTTACCGGTGATCTCTTCCATCTTGACGATATACTCCATGATCTGCGCCTGGATGTCGTCGTTGATCCGCTCACCGTCTTCATAGTACTGCGTGCAGGCCTCCGTCGAAATGGTGAAGCCCTGCGGAACCGGCATGCCGAGGTTGGTCATTTCGGCGAGGTTCGCGCCTTTGCCGCCGAGGAGCTCGCGCATTTTGCCGCTTCCCTCTGAGAAAAGATATACATACTTGTGCATTGCAATCTCCTTCCATCTTCTACAAGTTTTGCCCCCTGAGAGTATCAATATTATAGCAGATGCTTTTTTAAATTGCACTATTTTTTTTAAATATTCTGCATAATTCAGAGATGTTTTTGAAAAAGCGTATAAATTGAAACGTTTTCGAACGTGTTTAAATCGCAAAAAGTGAAACGAAAACGCATGAAACAGGTCGCAGTTTTGCTGCAAAAACGTAAAAATCGTCGAAATGCATACAAAAAGTGGAAACCTTTTCATTTCCGTCGAAAGGCCGTTTCTGCGGCATTCGGACATAAAAACAGGGCGCTGCAAATGCAGCGCCCTGGAGGGATCGTTATGTTCGGCGGCAGCGTTACTTCAAAACAACGAGCGGCGCGTCTGTGCCGACGGTCACGCCGCGCTGGACGAGGACTTCCGCCACCGTGCCGTCGCGCGGGGCGACGATCTCGTTTTCCATCTTCATTGCCTCGAGCACGATAAGCACATCGCCCTTTTTCACACCCTGGCCTGCGGAGACCTTGACGTTGACGATGGTGCCGGGCATGGGAGCGGCCACCACGTCGCCCGCAACGCTCGGCGCAGCGGCGCCTGACGGAGCGGCAGAGGGAGCAGGCGCGGGCGCGGCCGGTGCCGCGGGAGCAGCCGGGGCCGCAGCCGCAACAGGAGCGGCGGGAGCGGGCGCAATGGCCTCGTACTCGTTCAGGAGCATTGCCTCGCCCTTTTCCACTTCAATTTCATAGGTTTTGCCGCGCAGCGTTACGTTGTATTTCATTTCGATTTACCTCCCTCGTCGATTTCGCGGATGGACAGGAAACGCAGCTCGTTCAGCGGCGTTTTCAGCTCGTCCGCAACAATGGCCATGAGCATGGCTGCCGTCTTGTCCGGCACGCTGTAGAGCTTGATCTCACCGGCGGAGCCGGGAGCGGCGGGAGCCGGGGCTGCCACCTCGACGGCCTGTGCGGGTGCTGCCGGCGCCGCGGGAACAGCCGCGGCTGCGGCTTTGGCCGCGCGCTGCTTGCGCGCCGGCGCCGTTACCGCGGCGATGATCATCGCCAGTGCGACTACGGTGAGGAACACGATGCCGACCGCTCCGCCGAGCGTGCCGTCGGCTGCCTGCAGGAACATAGTCATATTACACACCTCCTACAGCTTTTCAATCGTGTATGTGGCGCTGTTTTCTTCGTGGATACGGCGCTTTTCAAAGAACGCTTCCGCGATCTGCGGGAAGGCGATGTACGAGAGCACGTCTTCATCGCTTCTCGCAACGCCCGCCAGCTGCTTTTTCACCTCTTCGAACTGGGGCGCGAGCGTATCGGCGAAGCGGCCGGTGAAGCGCTGCTCGTCGCCGAGGATCTTTTTGACCAGCTCGGGGTTCAGCTCGCCCGGAGGCGTGCCGTATTCGCCTTTGACATAGGCGCGGATCTCCTTGGAGATGTTTTTATACCGCTCGCCGACAAGCACGTTTGTCGCCGCCTGTACGCCGACCATCTGGCTCATCGGGGTGACGAGCGGCGGATAGCCGAGGTCCTTTCTCACTTCCGGCACTTCCTGCAGCACCTCCGGCAGACAGTCGAGCGCGTTCTGTGCCGTCAGCTGTGCGATGAGGTTGGAGAGCATGCCGCCCGGTACCTGATATGTCAGCGCATCCGGGTCCGAGCCGAGCACGGAGGGATTGAGCTGCCCGGAGGCGAGAAATTCCGCCTTGATGGGCTTGAAGAAATCGTTGATCTCCTTGAGCTTGTGGATATCCAGCCCGCTCTCATAGCCCATCTGGCCGAGCGCGTAATTCAGCGCCTCTGTCGCAGGCTGCGACGTGCCGCCCGAGAAGGCGGAGATGGCGCAGTCGATGCCGTCCGCGCCAGCTTCGACCGCTTTCAGATAGGTCATAAAGCCCAGGCCCGTCGTCGAGTGCGTGTGAACGAAGATGGGCAGCTTTACATTCTCCTTCAGCGCCTTGACGAGGTCATACGCCTCCTTCGGGCTCATGATGCCCGCCATGTCCTTGACGCAGATGGAGTGCACGCCCATCTCCTCGAGCGCGCGGCCGAGCTTTACATAGTTTTCCAGCGTATGCATGGGGCTGAGCGTATAGCAGATGGTGCCCTGCGCGTGGCCGCCGCACTTGATGGTCTCGTCAACGGCGGTTTCGATGTTCCTCAAATCGTTGAGCGCGTCAAAAATACGCAGGATGTCCATTCCGTTTTCAATGGATTTGCGCACGAAAGCGCGCACGACGTCGTCGGGGTAGTGCTTGTATCCCAGCAGGTTCTGCCCGCGCAGGAGCATCTGCAGCTTCGTGTTCGGGCATTTTGCGCGGATACGGCGCAGCCTCTCCCACGGGTCTTCATTTAAATAGCGCAGGCAGGAATCAAAGGTGGCGCCGCCCCAGCACTCAATGGAATAATAGCCTGCCTTATCCATCGTCTCCAGGATGGCTTCGAATTTGTCCAGCGGCAGGCGCGTTGCGATCAGAGACTGGTTAGCGTCGCGAATGGCGGTTTCCGTGAATTTGACGTTCATCTTCTGTCAGCTCCTTTATCCGTGTGCTGCGCGGACACAAACCGCCGCAGCCTCAACGTCGCTTCCTTGAAAATATGCGTAATCAAATTAATGATATCAAATTTTGCCAAAAAGTAAATGGGGAAAGCATACAATAAACCAAATTATTTTATGGCATTGCCGCAAAAAAGGGCTGCCGCACCACAACGCGGCAGCCCTGAAGGCCATTTTTGGCAGAAAAGACGGAGAAGGCGCGCAGCGCGTCAATGTCCGTGCACCTTATTTTTCCGCGCGGCAGGCCGGGCAGCGGCCGGTCATGACGACGCTCACGTGCTCGACTGTGTAGCCGGTCTCCGCGCGGGCGAGCTCCTTGATATGGGGCAGGTCAATGTTCGCGTCGCTGATGCGTCCGCACATGCTGCAGGAGATGTGCTGGTGAGCGTCCAGCCGCGCGTCAAAATGATCCGCCGCGTCCGGTGTGCACAGGCGGTTGAGAAGCCCGTTTTCCACCAGAATATTGAGATTTCTGTACACGGTGCCGAGGCTCAGGTCCGGGTGATCGGCCTTGAGCGACTGATACACCATCTCCGCAGTCGGGTGTACACACGAGGAGCGCACCGCGTCGAGCACAAGCTCGCGTTTTCTGGAATAACGAAGTGCCATGTTGATCTCCTGATAATAATACTAACGATAATCGTTATCAATATGATATACGAAAAAAGCCTGTTTGTCAACGCAGTGATACGTGCAGCGCGGCGCGCTGGTATTCCGGCTTATAGAAGCCGCTTCGCATACAGGCGCGCAGGGTTTGAAAAACGCGCTGTTTCGTGTATAATATTCGGCAAGAACCTGTGCGGGGTCCTCCTGTTTCTGAACGGCCGGGTGCGGAGCGCGCGCCGCGGCCGGACGTTTTATAAAATGATTTTGTACACAGGCGGGAGACTCCGTAACGCTTTACCGCCCACGTGCGTCGAATCAATGCCCGGTCAGCCGCCTGGCGGCCGGCCGCATCGCGGCGCGCGGCAAAGCGCGCGATTTCAGCTGAATTGAGGAAAACGATATGAAACAACGCATCGCAGCCCTTCTTATCTGTACGCTGTTCCTGGCGGGATGCACGGCGCCGTCGCCTGCGCCCGCGCCGGAGGTCAAACTGCCCGCGCAGACGCCGCAGGATACGCCCCGGCCCGAAGAAGAGGACGACCCCTCCGCCGGGCAGGGGGAAGAGATGCAGTCCGAAGCGGACGCGCTTTCCGCGCGCGCGGACGAGATCGTCTCGGCTATGACCGCCGAGGAGAAGGCAGGCGCTCTTTTTATTGTGCCCATCAGCGGCACGGCCCTTTCCGAGAAGGAGCGCGCGCGGATGGAGCGCTGCCATTTTACGAACGTCATCCTCTTCGCGCGCAATATCGGCGCGCGGGAGGAGGTGCGCGCCCTCACGGGCCAGATCCGTGCCTTTTCTGAGCAGAGGAGCGGCCTTCCGGCGATCATCGGCATCGATCAGGAAGGCGGCACGGTGACGCGGCTGGACGGCGTCGGCTCCTCCTTTCCGCCGGCGATGGCCATGGCCGCGGGCAATGACGCCGACGCCGTGCGCCGCGCTGGGGAGATCACAGGGGAGGAACTGGCCTGGTTCGGGATCAATATGGATTTCGCGCCCGACGCGGATCTGAACACCAATCCGGCCAATCCCGTCATCGGCGTGCGCTCCTTTGGCGACGATCCGGACGCGGCGGCGGATATGATCTGCGCGTTTGCGCAGGGCCTGCAGGAGGGCGGCGTTCTTGCGACGGTCAAGCATTTCCCCGGCCACGGCGACACACAGACCGATTCGCACAAGGGCCTCCCCGTGGTGGAAAAGACGCTCGATCAGCTCGCGGCGTGCGAGCTGATCCCCTTCCGGCGCGCGATCGAAGCGGGTGTCGACGCAGTGATGACAACGCATATCCTGTTTCCGAAGATCGAAGCGGACGGCGTTCCCGCCACCATGTCGGATGCCATCCTCACGGGCCTTCTGCGTGAAACACTCGGCTTTGACGGGATGATCGTGACCGACAGCATGGAGATGGCGGCCATTGCCGAGCATTACGGCGTCGAAGCGGGCACGGTCGCCGCCGTGCGTGCGGGAGCGGACCTTATCATCGCGCCGTCCGATGCGGCAAAGCAGGAGAGTGCGTATGAGGCAGTGCTGCAGGCTGTGCGCACGGGCGAGATATCCGGCGAGCGGCTGGACGCGGCGGCGCGCAGCGTCGTACTGGCGAGGCTGCGCATCGCCGCGCGGGAGAGCGCCGTGCGCACGCCCGATTTTGCCGCCAACGCGGAGGAGGCCGTTCGGTGCGCAGTGCGCTCC
>CAKTWY010000147.1 GCA_934630445.1 uncultured Eubacteriales bacterium | reverse complement strand
TGCAGTGATCAGCCAGCGCATCCGCAGCATCGCGCCGGAAATGGACCCTCTGCGCATGGGCATGGGGTGGACGGCGGAGGACCTTGAAAAGCCACAGATCATGATCGAAAGCACCTTCGGCGACAGCCATCCGGGCAGCGCACACCTGCTGCGCCTTGTAGATATCGCCGCGCAGGCAGTTTACCGTGCGGGCGGGAAGGCGGCGCGCTATTTTGCGACGGATATCTGCGACGGCATGAGCCAGGGGCATGACGGCATCAACTATTCGCTTGCGTCGCGAGAGGCGATTGCGAATCTGATCGAGATCCATGCTAACGCGACGCCGTTTGACGCAGCTGTGTTTGTTTCAAGCTGCGATAAGGCGGTTCCGGCACATCTGATGGCGATCGGGCGCATCAACGTGCCTTCTGTTCTTGTGACCGGCGGCGTGATGGACGCAGGGCCCGATCTTTTGACGCTCGAACAGATCGGCATGTACAGCGCCATGTACGAGCGCGGTGAGATCAGCGCGGAGGAGCTCACTTATTATAAACATCACGCTTGCCCTTCGTGCGGGGCGTGCTCGTTTATGGGAACGGCGTCGACCATGCAGATCATGGGCGAGGCGCTTGGACTGATGCTGCCGGGCACAGCGCTCATGCCGGCCATGTGTCAGGACCTCGACGACGCGGCGCGCCACGCAGGCGAGCAGGCTGTGGCGCTTGCGCATCTGGGTCTCAAACCGCGCGATATTGTGACCAGGGCGTCTTTTGAAAACGCGATCAAGGTGCACGCGGCGATCTCCGGCTCGACAAATGCGCTGATGCATCTGCCGGCGGCAGCGCATTCGTTTGGCATTGATATCGACGCCCAGACGTTTGACAGCATGCACCGCGGCGCGCACTATCTGCTTGATATCCGCCCGGCGGGCAAATGGCCGGCGCAGTATTTCTATTATGCGGGCGGTGTGCCGCGCGTGATGGAGGAGATCAGATCGCAGCTGCACCTCGATGCGATGACCGTAACGGGCAAAACGCTGGGAGAAAATCTGGAGGACTTGAAGCGCGGCGGATATTACGAAAAGTGCGGCGCGCTGCTGGAGAAAACCGGCCTTCGCCGTACGGATGTGATCCGCACGTTTGAGGACCCCATTGGAACGGACGGTACCATCGCAGTTTTAAAGGGGAACCTTGCGCCCGAGGGCGCTGTCATCAAGCACAGCGCCGCGCCGCGCGAGATGTTCCGTGCGCTTTTGCGCGCGCGCCCCTTTGACAGCGAGGAGGCGGCGATCGATGCGATATTAAAGCGAAGGATACAGCCGGGCGATGCGGTATTGATCCGCTGCGAGGGCCCGAAGGGGAGCGGCATGCCTGAGATGTTCTACACGGGCGAGGCGATCGCCTCCGACCCTGCGCTTGCCTCCTCGATCGCGCTCATTACGGACGGGCGTTTTTCCGGCGCGTCGAAAGGGCCGGTCATCGGCCATGTCTCGCCCGAGGCGGCGGCCGGCGGGCCGATCGCACTGGTGGAGGAGGGAGACCTGATCGAACTCGATATTCCCGCGCGCAGGCTCGACATCGTCGGTGTACGCGGCAAGCGGGAGACGCCATCGCGCATGGATGAGATTCTAGCGCAGCGGCGCGCGCGCCTTGCCGCGCACGAACCGAAATACAGCAGCGGCGTACTGAAGCTTTTTTCAGAGCACGCCGTCTCGCCCATGAAGGGCGCGTATATGGAGTGAAAGCGTTCTGCACTCGCCCCGATGTAAAACACGCAGCCGCCATGCCGGATGGGCAAAACAGCATGGCGGCCGCGTGTTTTTTGCAAATATCTGGAAAGACTAGATCCGCAGCCGAAACCTTTTGCCGCCGGAGAGAGTCTAAAAAACGTAGGGAGGCGATCATTTGCGCGAGCAAAGAAGAAAGGGCCTGCGCACGTTCCTTTTTTGTTTGGCAGGCCTTGTGTGCGCGCTCGGACTGTTCGGCGCGGTGTTGTTTCGCACGGTATATCCGGCGCCGATTTTCATGTATCATGCCATCGCGCAGGAGCCTCTGACGGAGCAGGCATCTCTTTTTGTGCGGCCGGATGCATTTGAAAGCCAGCTGAAATACTGGCAGAGTATCGGGTGTGAAAGCCTGTTTGCCGATGAGGTGCGACAGGTGCGTCATGTCCAGCGGCCGCTGGTCATCACCTTTGACGATGGATATGAGGACAATTACACCCAGGCGTTCCCGCTTTTGAAGAAGTACGGAATGAAGGCGACGATCTTTGTCATAACGGACCAGATCGGAAAACCGGGCTTCCTCACTGCGCAGCAGATGCAGGAGATGGCTGGGAGCGGGCTTGTTCAGTTTGGCAGTCATACTGCAGGGCACCGGAAGCTGTCTGATCTGACCGGAGATGCGGTAAGCAACGAGTTTGAACGTTCCGCGCAGGCGATTGAAGCGGTTACGGGTGCTGCGCCGCGTACGGTGGCGTATCCATACGGGGACGCGAATTGGAAGGTCAAACTGCGTGCCGCGCTGATTTATCGCTTTGGGTATATCACCGACGGCGACGTCGGTCTGCCGGCGATCCGGAAAATGAGCATTGCGCGCTGCGGCGTGACGCGGGATATGCCGCTGGAAGAGATCGAGGCTTTTACACAGGCGCATTTTGAGTGAAAATGCGCCGCGGGCAAAGGAGGGCCATGTGAAAAAAACGAGGATCGTTCTGCTGTGCATGCTGATACTTTCGGTGCTGATCACTGCGGATCTTGGGTATCATTTTTATCTGAGCACACTTTCTGAGCTGAACGACAGCGCCGCGATACACAGCGTTCTCGTGCCGCTGCTTTTTGGAGGGCGGACCTGGACGGCGGTGCATTTTTACCGTGCCTTTTTGTGCTCAGCGTTTGTGATGGTGGGGCTGATTGTCACAAACATGGCGCTGGCGATCTCAGGCCTCAGGACGAGAGCGAAAGAGGCCTGAGATATAGCGGAGATGATCGGATGGCTGAAAAGGGAATGCTGCAATTTGCTTTGCGGCATTCCCTTTATTTTGTATCATAGGGCTCAAAGACATCGAAAACAGAAAAACCCGCGCGGAACAATTGTTCCGCGCGGGTTTATTGACATTTGGCATAAAAGGAGTTATACTATTTTTTAATAAAAGAATAAAATAATACATATATAACATAGCACAAAATATTTGATTTGTCAAGTCTTTTTTGAAGGTGATATTGTGGAATTTTCGCAGGAAATGATTTTGCGGGCATGTGGCGGAGAGATGCGTCTGTCCGCGCGTACAGAAAATATCCTGGCCAGATATGCGCTGGCTCTGACGCAGGGAGAGATGACGCGCCTTTGTGCAGCGCGGAAAAAGGCGGCGGAGAATGCGGGCAGAGTCGAATTTTCCGGCGGGATCATCGATCAGCTTGCCGAGGCATTCTGCGATTCCTGTTATGTCGACGCCGTGAATTTCTGCGACACACTGGAAGCGCTGCTGGAGGCGTTTTACTATTACAAAAGCGATATGGAGGATGCTCTGACGGATGAAGAGCTGATCGCCGCGATGCGGCTGATGTTCGACCGCTGTGAAGGAACACTTGAGCTCGTAACCGGGCGAGAACTGGAGTGCATGGCGCGCAGGATCAGATACGGAAGAGGAGGGATCGTGGATGGAGCAGAATCGGGAGATTGAGCAAAGCGCCCTTTGCGCGGATGCGCTGGGCGAGGTACTGCGCGCACGCCTTACCCGCTATACGTGGGGAGAGAGCACCAGTGTGACGGAGGAGACTGCGCGGCGCATCGCCGATTCCATCCTGTTTTCCGTTGGGTACGCGCTGCGCTGCGGGCAGCATACGGACCTGTTTACGCCCGCGGAGCTTGAAGAAAACGGACGCCATCTCCTGCGGCAAAAGACGGAGGAGGTAAAGCGCCTGGCGCAGGCGGCGCGCAGCGGAAGGATCAGAATTTCGAGCTTTGCATACAACCTGACGCTTGATGAGGAGCTTGCCGCGTTTTTCAGAGAATACGATGTGGAGTTCGGCGCGCAGATACGCCCGCTTTTTTTCACGTATCCCCCCGGCATTGAGCCGGAAGCGGAGAAGGGCGTTTTGTATGTTGAAGCATATCTGCGCCGCATTTGCGCGGAAAACCGCTTCTGTGCAGTGTATGATACGGGCGAGCTGCAGGCGCTCCTGGATCGAAGCGGCGGACGGGAACTGCCTGTCAATCTCTTCCTCCTTGCGCTGCAGAACGCGCTTGCCGCACGTCTGTCCGGACAGGGAGGAGAAGGACTTTCTGTCTCCGGAGAAGAGCGTGTTGCCATTGTCCGAGCCTATAAAAGCCGGACAGACGCGGATATTGCCGCCGCGATACGCGCGGCGGCAATATCCCTCGCCGATGCAAACGGGTTTTGCCGGCAGGAGAGAGAATATCTCTTCCAGGCGGCGCAGGCCTGCACGCCGCGCATCCGCAGTGCGCTGCGCGCCGGAACGCTTGAAAACGTGTTTCCGAGTCTGTAAAAGATAGATCAAAAGCATTTATATAACAAAAAAAACGGGCATAAAAGGAAATTATTGGTCACGCAGTTGTTGCAGGGATGGCAGCTTTGCGGATTTCATTCCAGCGGGGGTCATCTGCCATATATTCCAATTCTTTGCCGGAAAACAGGTTATTCCAAGTAAGCTGTTTCACTTTTTCCATGAAGGCAGGATCCATTTCTTTGAATGCCATATGCGCATACAGCGGGGATCTGGAGAATGCACCGAGGGAATCAACACTCTTTAACAGTTTCTCTGCACAATCAATGGTTTTCTCTTTGTCCTGTTCTGCTTTTGCCATGTCCAATTCGGCGGCATGGGCTCCGTATTCACCGATTTCCAATAGTATTGTGAGTGCCTTGCGCTTTTCAACATAATATCGAGCGCTTTTTAAATCACTCTCCGCCAGCTTCATACGGCACAGGCTGTCAAAAACAACATCCATCACCTGATAGTTTGAGAAAAGAATTTCTTCGTATGCCTGATACGCATCTGCCAACCGGCCTGTTTTTTCGTATATGACTGCTTGCTTTCTCTTGCGCTCAGGGGTTTCCTTTGAAAAAAGGAAAGATACTGTTCTGCCATTTCGAAGTCATTCTTTCTCACGTAATATCCGTAGAGCGCATCAGTGGCAGCATTGCGCATTGTTTCCTCAGTGCTTTTTGCTTCCGCGTTCCCATTTGTTCACTGCTGGCGTAGTTATGCCCAGGTGCCGAGCCAGTTCTTCCTGCGTAAGGCCTTTGGACTTTCTGTTTTTTTCTGATTACTTCACCAATAGTCATACCGGCGCCTCCTGCAATCAATGGATGTTTTACTGATGCTGATTACAGCACAGGAATGCCGATCGTTGTATTGAACCATTGTTAATGAATCGGAAAGGGTTTTGAGTGGTCGTTAAGCTGCCATACATGAATGCAAAAGGGATTCGTCACAGGGTAAAAAATAAGCGATACCTAGCAACAAGACCAGGTATCGCTTATTCTCGTTTCAGCGAGCCGCGGCTGACAGATGCCGTAAATGAGCAGATTCGTCATTTAACTGCTGTGCGAACACCCGCCCAAACAGCCTGTCTTTTACAATTTCATCCATACGATGAGGAAATCGTACTGGCCGCGCTGCGAGGTGATTTTTAATATCTGCGCGCGGTCTCGAGATGCTCTTCCAGCACCTTCCTCATCTTGCGGACCGAATCCTTTTCGGACACTTCGGCCACGCCGACGCGCCACCAGCTCTCGTAGCCATCGGTCATCGACTTGGGCATCACCTTGATGTCGAACAGCGTGGAGCAGGTCTGCTGCTTTGCGTCCTTGATCGCGTCTTCCAGCTCCTGAAGGTTTGTGATCTTATACGCCTTGCAGCCGTAGCCCTCGGCGACCTTTGCAAAGTCGAGCGCCATGAACTTGCCCTGCGGCTTGGCGTTGTGCGGATCGCCCTCGGCGCGGAAGCGCAGCTCCGTCGCCATCGTGGCGTTGCCCTGGCCGACCTGGAGGTTGTTGATGCAGCCGAAGCTGGAGTTGTCGAAGAGGCAGACATTGATCTTGATGCCTTCCTGAATGGCAGTGATCAGCTCGGAGTGGAGCATGAGGAAGCTGCCGTCGCCGACCATGGCATATACGTCGCGGTCATTGCCGATCGCCATCTTGACGCCGAGCGCGCCGCTGATCTCATACCCCATGCAGGAGTAGCCGTATTCCATGTTGTATTCGTCGCGGGTCTTCGGACGCCACACGCGCTGCATATC
>CAKTWY010000146.1 GCA_934630445.1 uncultured Eubacteriales bacterium | reverse complement strand
CCTCACACCGGCGCAGGGCAGCCGCCTTACGGCTCACCCTATTGGGGAGGGCAGCCTTATCGCTACCAGAATCCTTCGGAACAAGATGCCGCTCAGATGAAGGGGAAGAAAAAGAAGAAGAGCGGCGTAGTCGTCGCACTGGTCGTTGTGATCGTGCTGCTGCTTCTCGTATCGGCAGGCCTTACAGGCACGCTGATCTACAACTTCTACTATGCGGACAACTCCTCGTCCGGCACCGTTCCGCCCGAAGGTCTTCCCGAGCCGAGTGCCGACGCGCCGCAGCTTGAAATCACAAATCCGCCGACTACCCCCTCCGGCGGCGATGCGTCTGCCGACGGCGCGCTCACGCCCGCCCAGATTTATGAAAAGGTCGGCCCGTCAGTCGTAAGCGTCTTGTCCGAGAGTCTTTCAAATATGACACAGTCGACCGGTTCTGGTATCGTCATGACGGAGGACGGCTATATTATCACCAATAACCACGTCGTCGAGGAGGGCGACCAGTTCACGGTCGTCATGTCCGACGGCACCGAGTATTCCGCGCAGATCATCGGTACAGATTCCAAGACGGATCTCGCCGTGCTCAAAATCGAGGCTACGGGCCTGACCCCTGCCGAGTTTGGCGACTCCGATGCGCTGAAGATCGGTGACCTGGCTATCGCTATCGGCAGCCCCGGCGGCCTGGAGCTGCAAAACAGTATGACGCGCGGCATCATCTCCGCCATCAACCGCAACATCGCGGTCGACGGGCGTACCATGAACCTGATCCAGACCGATGCGTCCATCAACCCCGGCAATTCCGGCGGCCCGCTGATCAACCAATATGGACAGGTCATCGGCATCAACACCGTCAAGCTGGGCATCTCCTACTATGAAGGTCTCGGCTTCGCCATCCCGATGAATACGGCAAAGCCGATCATCGACGAGCTGACTGCCTATGGCCACGTTGTCGGCCGCCCGGCGATCGGCATCACGGGACAGAACCTGTCGGCCAACATGGCCGCCTACTTTGACCTGCCGCAGGGCATCCTCGTTGGCAGCATCGACCCGGACGGCCCGGCTTACGGCTCCGGTCTTCAGACGGATGATATCATCACCCATGTCAACGGCGAGCGCGTGACCACCATGCAGGAGCTCATCGAAATTAAGGATCAATACAAGGCCGGCGACCAGATGACGCTGACCATCTACCGCGGCGGCAGGAAATATGAATTTACCATTACGCTGATGGATGAGGCGGTCCTCACCGATCTGCAGGAAAAACGTACCCAGTCGCAGCAACAGCAGCAGCCCTCCTCCGGTTCGGAGGACGGTTCGACCAATCCCTTCGGCGGCGGAAACGGCGGTTTTACCTTCCCGTGGTAAGGACATGAGCTTGCAATCCTCTGCATCAAAACAAACGGAAACCGGCCCTCTGCACGCAATCGGCAGAGGGCCGGTTTTTTATTTGACAGGCGGGCATGCGGTGTCACGCCGGCGACCCTTTACCGGCGCTTCGCACCGCATCAAGAAGCGCCGCGGCGTTTTCAAAAACAAACGTCGGCTGATATGGGGTGCCTGCGAGGTCGCCGCGCTGCGCTTCCCCCGTGAGGACAAGGCAGGTATCGACGCCTGCGTTGATGCCACAGGCAATGTCGGTGTAGAGCCGGTCGCCCACGACCAGCGTCTGCCCGGGCGAAAAGCATGTCTGATCCATACACAGTCTGACGATGCCCGGATCCGGCTTGCCGATATAATGCGGCGTGCGCTGTACCGCGCAGGTGAGCATCGCGCAGATCGCCCCGCAGTCGGGCACAAAGCCGAAGTCGATTGGGCAGCACAGGTCGGGGTTCGTCGCTTCAAAGGCGACCGAAGGGTCCGACAGCAGGCGGCACGCATCAACGACCTTGTCATACGTCAGTTCGCTGTCATATCCGACAATTACCGCGCGCACGCCGCGCTCGGCCCTGGTCGTGACGTTCAGCCCGAAGGCGCGCAGCTCTTCGGCAAACGAAGCCGTTCCCAGCGCGAAAAGCAGCGCATCGCCGTACGCTTCCCGCAAGTGCAGGCAGGCGGCATACGATGCCGTGATAAAATCCTCCGGCTGCGTTTCGAGCGCCCAGCGCGCGAACTTTTTGACATAGTCGCGCCTGCTTTTGGTGGAGTTGTTGGTGATGTAAAGGCTCCTTCCGCCGATGGCTGCGATATGCGCAAGCAGCTCCCGCGCACCGGGCAGGAGCGTATCGCCCACGGCAAGGGTACCGTCGATATCAAACAGAAACAGGCGTTTTTCAGCAAGGTTTGTCACGCGTTCCCGCTCCCTGTCTCAAAATCAATCTTCTCTTTGCGTATACGGCCGTCGCGCAGCAGCGCCTTCAGCGTTTGCGCATCGCGCGCGGCGATCGAATTGCGGTATTCGCTCAGGTGGCGGATGATGCCGTCGATCTCCTCCACCAGATAATCTGCATTCTCCAGAAACAGCTCTGTCCACATCGTCTCGTTCAGCTTTGCTACGCGCGTAAGATCCTTATAGCTCCCGGCGCTGTAGCCGTTGTGGCGCGACGCCTCGGGGCTTTTGATATATGCGCTGGACACCACATGCGCCAGCTGTGAGGTAAAAGCGATCATCTTGTCATGATTTTCCGGTGTGGTGTGAACAATCTTTGTAAAGCCGATTTTATAAAACAGCGCCTCCGCCATCGAAAGCGCCTCCGGTGCAGATGCCTGCGTAGGCGTGAGGATCATTGCCGCGTTGCGGAAAAGATCCGCCTGCGAATAGGAAAAGCCGGAAAACTCACGCCCCGCCATCGGATGGGCGCCGATATATACAAAGCCGTGTTCAGCCGCAAGCTGTGTCAGCGCTTCACATACATAGCTCTTCACACCGCACAGATCGATGATGACCACACCGCGCTGCAGGCGCGCCGCGTGCGCCCTAACATACTCCACACAGTCGTGCGGGTAAAGGGCGAGAAATAAAAGCTCGATCCGCTGCAGCGCCGCCTCGTCGCCGATATGGTCGATCGCCCCGGCATCGTATGCCTCTTTCATCACCTTTTCTGACAGGTCAAAGCCGGTGATCTCGCGCTCGCCGTATTTTTTCAGTGCTCTGCACATGGACCCGCCGATCAGGCCCAGGCCCACGACGCCCGTTTTTTCATACTTCATCGTTCATGCCTCCGCCGACGTGTTGCCGGTACTGTCCGTTTTTTCCGCGTCCGGCGCGATATCGTCATAAATAAAAGCGTGCATTTTTTCAATGGCGACCTCGTCGCTGTAGGCCGCGACCCACATGCCGCCCTGCACGGTCTTCCCTGTCCAGTCGCCCTCGCACGGGAAGCTCGCGCGTTCGATTTTGGGCATCCCGCTTTTAATCGCCGACATGCCCACGTCGAGCACCTCTTTTGAGGAAAGCGACGTGGTGACCAGCGGCATCAGCTCCGATACAAGGCCCGGATACTGCACGGGGTTCATCCCGCTCACCTTATCAAAAATCGCGCTCATCAGCTCCTGCTGGCGGCCCATGCGGGCCACGTCGCCGCCGGTCGTGCCCTTGCGCACGCGCGCGTAGGAAAGCGCCTGCATGCCGTTGAGCGTCTGCATGCCCGCCTCCTGGATGGTTTTTGCCTTGAGGCCGTTCTCCTGGGCATATTCGCGGATCACACGGTTGAGCTCTTTCACCTCGTTTTTCTGCACGTCGATCTCCACACCGCCGATGACGTCAACGATCTTCGCCAGATCCTGAAAATTCACGGTTGCATATTCGCGGATATCAAGGTCAAAATTGCGATTGATCGTATTGATCGCCAGCTCCGGTCCGCCGTATGCATATGCGTGACAGATCTTCGTCATGCCGTGATCCTTTACGTCGACATAGCTGTCGCGCATGATCGAGCTGAGCTTGATCTTGCCGCGCGCGCCGTCAATGGAGACGATCATGATCGCATCCGAGCGGGAATTCTCCCCATGGCGCGCGTCGACGCCGAAAAGCGCGATGTTGATAATCTCCTGCGCCGTTTTTGTCTCCTGTTCTCCACCCTGCGGCGCGGGATTCACCGGCTCTCCGATACCGAGCTTGGACTCGTCGAGCGTATCGTCATAATCATATGCGTAAAATGTGCGGTAGACATAGCGCACACCCGTGACGACAACAGCTGCCAGAAGCAGCAATATGCCCCAGCGCACCAATCTTTTAAAACCCTTCATACTTTTTTGATTTCCCCGACTTTCTCAAATGGATTGAACGCTGGTACGCACGCGCGCCGGTTCTGCCCGCAAAAAAGGAGGGGAGCGGTATGCCCCCCTCCGGCTCTCGGTCATCGGTCATTCACTGACGGCCACATACTGCGCGGAAACATAACCGGAAATATCGTCATAGCTGACGCGCAGCCATTCTCCTTTGTCTTCGAGGATCGTGACGACAGTGCCCTTCATCAGGCCGCCGACCTGTGTGCCGTCAGACGACGGCTGGGCGCGCACGATCAGGCTCTTCGCAGTCACGGTGCCTGTCTTAACGCTCTCATTTCCATCTTCCCCAACCAGGTTGGTCGAAATATATTCCATCGCGGCAAAGCCCGTATATTCGCCCGCGCGCACTTCATACCATGTGCCGCTCTCGCCCAAAATCTCCACCTTGGTGCTGCGCGCAAGCTTCGTTACGATATCGGCCGAAGCATCCGCCGAGGCACGAACATTGAGCTTCGACGCGGTGACAATGCCATAAATGACCTCCGGCTCTTCCGGCTCGGTAGGAATGGTATCCTCTGTTGGAAGTGGAATGGGATCGGGGTCTACCACCTCAGGGTCTTCCTGCTGATTTTTGCCGAAGCAGGCAGTCAGCATCCCGACAAACAGGAAAGCGATCACACCAAGCACAGCGATGCGCCTGAACAGGTCCTCTCTCTTCACGTCCATACCCCCCGTCGAATCACACGGCCCCAGACATGGCGCCTGTTTTTGCCAAAAAGTACAAGCCCTTGTATTTATATTATCGCAAAGGCGTCTGCTTTACAAGATTATTTACAAAAATGTAAAGATTTTTTCAGGATTCACGCTGAAAAGCGGAGCGCTTTTTTGTTCAGCGAAACCGTGTGCGGTATGTGCAGCGCCTGCACAGCTCCAGCGGGAGCATGCGGTTGCGCATGCGCTCGGCGCACGGCTCAAGCGTGCGCTGCATAATTGCAGAAAACGGCTCGCGCAGGAGATTCCCGAGCGGCGCCTCCCCCGCCCCGTCGAGGCAGCAGGGCACGACTGTTCCGTCGACAAGCACGCCTGCCATCGCGCGCAGCCCCTGGCAGATACCCTCCTGCGCGACGATGCCGTGCGAGAGCGACGGCCATTCCCATGACTTATCAAGGCTCAGAAAAATGCGCTCGGCCAGCGTGACGCTTCTCTCTTTTAAAATGCGCTGATCCAGATCCCCTCCCGCGCCAAAGGCGCGGTCGAGGCTCTGCGCCGTCTCGCGTCCGTCCGCACCGTTCCACAGGCGAAACACCGCGAAGACGCCGCGCTGCGCCGCGCGGCGCGCAAAAGCGACACAGCTTTCCAGATAGGTCTTATTCCCGCCCGGCTGGGAGTGCAGAGAAAGATTCACCTGCCTGAGAGACTCCGCCGCGAGCAGCTCTTCGCCCCGCTGCGGAAGAAGCGTTCCATTCGTCGTAATATTGACGCGCAGGCCGTGGCGGCCGGCAATTGCAAGGATCTCGCCAAGGTCAGGATGCAGGAGCGGCTCGCCTTTGACGTGCAGGTACACATGCTCCGTGTAGGGCGCCACCTCCCGGGCGACGCGGTCAAAATCCGACGGGCTCATAAATGCTTTTGCCCTCCTGACCGGAGGGCAAAAGGCGCAATGCATATTGCATACATTGGTGATTTCGATATAAATCTTTTTAAAACGCGCCATGTCCTACCGTTCCCACGGGTCGCGCGTGTCTGTACCCCTATCCTGTCCTGGAAGCGCATCGTCGCCCGGCTGCGGAGCGGCAGGCGCACGCAGGCCCTCAAAAAACACGATCTGCGAAAGATACAGGTACGGCGTAACGTACAAAATCATCAAAAATCCGCAGGTACACAGAGCAAGAAGCTCCCATCCAATAAAGCTCAGGCTCAGGATGAAAAACTCCCACTTATGCGGGCGCATCGTCTCAACCGCCTCGCGGATGCAGCCGTTCACCGGGCGGAGCGGATCCTCCGCCAGGAGAAAGATCGCCGGCGTATACAGATTGACACGCGCGGCATAAAATACGCCCACTACGGCAAGCGCGATAAAGTAAAAAGTCAGAAACGGAGCGAGCATCGCCTGCCCCATGCCGCCGAACACCAA
>CAKTWY010000145.1 GCA_934630445.1 uncultured Eubacteriales bacterium | reverse complement strand
CCTCTACCGTGTCAACACCGAGACGGCGCAGAAGCTCCACCACATAGGGGTTATCCATCGGCGTGCGCCCTTCGGCACCGTCCGCATAGCGCTGTACTTCCGCCGCCCCCTGCTCCTTGGCCAGCACCACCTTCGGCCCGCCGACGCAGCCGCCCGCACAGCCCATCCCCTCAAAAAAGTTGGCGCCCGATTCCCCGTTCTGGAGCCTTTTGAGCATCTCACGGCATGCGCTCACGCCATCCGCACGTTCAGCGCGCACAGCGATGGTTCTGTGCGGGCTGATGCGGCGCACTGTTTCCGTTACCGCCTCCGACACACCGCCCGCCCGCGCATAGATGCGCCCGGCATAGGAAGAATGATCCCGCGCGCTGTCCTCGCACATCTCCGGGCGGATCTCAAGCACGTCAAAGACCTCCTGGATCTCCTGAAACGTGAGCACGTAATCGACCGCCCCGGCAAGGTCCGCCTCGCGCGCCTCCGCTTTTTTGGCCAGACATGGCCCGATAAACACCGTCACTGCATCCGGAAAGAGCGCCTTGATCGTCCGCCCTGCCGCGATCATCGGAGAGACGGCACCAGGCACATGCGGCATCAGCTCATGATAAACCTTTTTGATCATTGCGATCCACATCGGGCAGCAGCAGCTTGTCAGCTGAAAATCGCCCTCCCGCGTGATGTTGTGATCGAATTCAAACGCTTCTTTCAGCGTCAGGATATCGGCAAAGAGCGCCACCTCCACCATCCCGCCAAAGCCGACCTTTTTCAGCGCCGTGCGCAGCTTTCCGGGCGTGACCTCCCGTCCGCCGGCAAACTGGCCCAAAAAAGCCGGCGCGATAAGCGCGTATGCCTTGCCCTGTGCCGCGCGCACCGCGCGAAGCGCGGGCAGGATATCACGGCTGGCCATCAGCCGCCCTTCCTTGCAGGCGTCGATGCATACCGCACAGCCGAGGCACTTTTCGGAATCGATCTTCACATTTCCGCCCTCGCCGGGCGCGATCGCCTCAAACGGGCAGCTCTCGATACAGGCGTGCGCGCCCTCCGGTGGGCACGCGCAGTCTCCGAGGTGCCAGATCAGCGGCTGCCGCTCAGGATGCAGCAGGCAGTCGAGCTCACTTGCGCTGAACTTTCCTTTTTCGATCTCCTCCAGTGCGCGTGCCACCTCTCCACGCGCAGCCGCATGCGTTACCTTTTTGTAGAACTCTTCAAACGTCGCCATATCCGCACTCCTCCGTATCGTTCTTCAAACAGTATTCCCCTGGTGCGCACAGCGCATTCCCCTCAAAAACATTATTTGATTATCGCTAATTATTTATTGTTTATCAATAAATAAATATTGCATTTCAAAATATACTATGTTATACTGGCTTCACAAACAAGTGCGTGGAGGTCTTTTCGTTATGTGGACGAAATCAAAATCGCTGCTCCTGAGCCGCATCATGACGCTCGCTTTTTTTCTGCTCCTTGTGATCGGCACGCTTTTCCTGCCGCACATGGTGCGCGGGTATATCGAACTGTCCGGCAAAACACAGGACATTTACATGCCGCTTCTTGTCACGCTGTACGCAAGCGTTCCGCCTGCGGCTGCGCTGCTCGTCTGCCTGTACCGGCTTTTGCATTATATCGGCCGGGGCGAGGTATTCACGGAAAAAAACGTTTTTCTCCTGCGCGTGATCTCCTGGTTTTGTTTCATCATCGCCGTCATCTACGGCGTGTTTTGCTTCCGCTATGTGCTCGCCATCCTCATTGGCGCGGCGGCGGCCTTTGTCGGCATCATCCTGCGCGTGGTCAAAAACGTATTTGAGCAGGCTATTGCCATCAAGACCGAAAACGACTTTACGATATAGGAGGGGTATATATGGCAATTATCGTAAATGTCGACGTTATGCTCGCCCGGCGCAAAATGTCAAGCGGCGAGCTTGCCGAGCGCATCGGCATCACCCCGGCGAACCTTTCCATCCTGAAGACCGGCAAGGCCAAAGCCATCCGTTTTTCCACCCTGAGCGAGATCTGCCGCGCGCTTAACTGTCAGCCCGGTGATATTCTGGAATACAGAGAGGAGTCCTGACTGTGGAAGAGAAAAAAATGCAGTCCGCGCCTGGCGCCGCACCTGGCATGAATACACAGCAGGCGCCAACAGGCGGCGCGCCCGGGATCGGAGCTTATGCGTATGTTCCGCCTGCTCCGGAACCGAAACCCGTTTTTTCCGGCAAGGAACAGGGCTTCGCCGTTTTATGCCTTGTTCTCGGCTTTTTCCTAATCGATACGCTCCTTTTCAGCGCGTCGATGGGGCTCGCGCTCTCCCTGTACGCACTGTGCTTTCTTCTCGCCTGCGGTCTGTTTCTCCGCATTGAAGGCATCAGCCAGACGCGCTCGACGCTCCCCGCGCTTTTGATGTGCACCGCGTCCGCGCTGTTTTTCTTCCTGTCGTCGAACGATCTGCTGAAGCTTTTGAATATCCCCTTTTTCATTGTGCTTTCTGTCTACTGGCTTCTCACCTGCGGCGGCCTGCGGCTGACGGGCGGCTTTTCCTGCTACACGCCGTCGGAGCTTGCAAACGCAGGGCTGCGCACAGCGTTTTCCAACTTCTCCCTCCTGCCGCACGCGGTCAAACAGCTTTTCACCCGCTCCGGCAAGGGGAAAACACTTCTCTTATGTCTTCTCGGGCTGCTGATCGCCGTGCCGGTCACCGCGCTCGCCGTCTCTCTGCTCATGAGCGCGGACGCCGCTTTTGAAGCCGTTTGGCGCTCGCTGACAGGCGGCTTTGCACAAACGCTGCCGTCGCGTATCGGCGAGTGCATGCTCGCCATCCCCGTTGCGCTTTATCTCTTCGGCCTGATTTACGGCTGCGCGAAAAAGCACCACACGCAAGCGCTCACGAAGGAATCTGCCGCGCACACGCGCAGGGCCTGCCGCATCGCGCCGACGCCTCTGCTCGCCGCTGCGCTCACACCCCTTCTCGTTGTATACGCGCTCTATTTTGTCTCGCAGGCAGCGTATTTTTCAAACGCCTTTCAGCGCATTTTTCCGGAGGGGTTTACGTACGCATCGTTTGCCCGCCGCGGGTTTTTTGAGCTTTGCCTGATTGCGACGCTGAATCTCGGCGTGCTGTTTTTATCATGGCTCCTTGAAAAAGGCGCGCATCCGGCACTGCGCATTATGTCGGCGCTTCTCTCTGTGTTCACCCTTCTGTTCATCGCGATCGACGCAGCGAAAATGGCGCTCTACATCCACTATTACGGCCTTACCCCCCTGCGCGTGTATACGTCGTGGTTTATGGCGCTCCTGTTTCTGATCTTCGCCATCCTCCTCCTGGCACGCGTCAGGCGGAGCGTGAATACCGGCCGTGCCCTGTGCATCTGCTCGCTTGCTATGGTGTTTCTCCTGCTGTTTTCAAACACCGATCGTCTGATTGTCGGCTACAACGTTTCGCGCTATCTGGACGGCACGCTCCCCGGCGTCGATTTTTCCGTGTTTTACGAGAGCGGCGACGCCGCGCTTGACCTCATCGAGCCGCTCACACGCGCATCCGACCCTGTCGTGGCGGCGGACGCCGAGGCCTATCTGCACGATCAGGCGCAAGAGGCACAGCGCCGCGGCGCCGTCCTTTCCAAGCCAAATGCAGATTATCGCTCGCTCACGCTTCCCCGCCTTTTATCGCAGGGAATTCTGAAGCGTTATCACTAAAAAAGGGGGCTTTGTCTTGGAAACGGTCACAGCAATATCGACCGCTCTCAGCATCGGCAGCATTGCCCTGGGGCTGACCGCATGGGCTGTTCCCATCGTTTTGATTCTATGCAAGCGTGGAAAACAGTTGTCTCCATTTCCTTTTATTCTGAGCCTCACAGCCTGCGCGGCATCGCTTTTCCTTCAAATCCTGGAAATTCAAAACCGGGCGCATGCAGAGAGCTGGTCCGCCATTGCAGACACGATCGATACCCTTTCATGGGTCGCGGCTGCACTGCTGATCATTACGGCTGTTCTGAACATCACGGCGCTGAACAGGCACAAGCCGACTGCCAATGACTGATGCTGCCCTGCGCGTAACGATCCGGCCGCACGTCTTTGCCCCATACTGAACAAATAAGTGCAGCATCCGATGCAGGTCAGGGGTGCTGCACTTTTTTCTATTGCTTTCTCACGGCGTATACCGCGTCGTAGATACCATCAAACCGTGTCAAACAGCCGCCCCTGCCAGGTATCCGCGCGCGCCATTGCACGGTCGATCCCACCGAGGACCGATATCTTGTCACGGCTCCAAAGCGGCGCGAGGAGCGTGCGCTTATCGCCGTCGCCCGTCAGGCGTTCGATCACCGTCGTCTCCGGCAGCAGCTCCAGCTGGCGCACAACCACGCCGATGTAATCCTCCCGTTCCATCGGGCAGTACTGCCCCGACTCGAACATCTGCGCCAGCGCCGTGCCGCGAATCACATGCAGAAGATGAATCTTAACGCCGTCCGGCCGGAGGCGAGCAATCTTTCTTGCAGTGTCGAGCATTTGCGCCTCCCCCTCGCCCGGCAGGCCGTTGATCAGGTGCACGCACACGCGGATGCCGCGCGCTTTGAGCGCCGCGTACCCTTCCAAAAACGTTTGATAATCGTGGCAGCGGTTCATACGCCGCGCCGTTTCGTCATTGGCTGTCTGCAGACCGAGCTCCACCGTCAGGCTGGTGCGTTTTGCCAGCTCCGCAAGGTATGCCAGCACGTCGGACGCAAGGCAGTCCGCCCGCGTCGCCACCGTCAGACCGCAGATACCTTCACACCGAAGCGCCGCTTCAAACGCGCGCTGCAGCAGCGCAAGCGGCGCATAAGTGTTCGTATGCGCCTGGAAATACGCCACCGCACGCGCGTCCGGCCGTTTTGTCCGGATGCGCAGAAGCTCCGCCGCAATCTGCTCCTCCACGCTGACCTGCGGCGGCGCTGTAAAATATCCGCTCCCGGATGCGCAGAAGATGCACCCGCCCGTTCCCTTCGTTCCGTCGATATTCGGGCATGTAAGCCCGAGGTCGACCGCCGCCTTTTCCACCCGTGTGCCAAAGCGGCGCAGATTATCATAATGCAGCGTGTGGTAACGCTTATTGTCATTTGAATACGGAAATGGACGTCTCACCGTACCGCCTCCCCGATCAGCTGTACGGCAAGGAGGAGCAGCACCGCCCAAAACGCTGCTACAGGCAGCGCATAATACCATTTCTTCGGCTTCCCATCCTGCCACAGCTCCTTCGCCTGCGCGCGGCACTGCCGCATGATATCCGCCGGAATCAGGCGAACGGCGAGCGCGATCATCGACGGCAGCAGGATCACATCGTCCAGATAGCCGAGCACCGGTATAAAGTCCGGCACAAGATCGATCGGCGAAAGCGCGTATCCCACGGCAAGGCCGGCCGCCAACTTTGCCGCAAAGGGCGTGTCCGCCCGCCTCAGCGCTATAAAAAGCGCGGCTGTTTCATTTTTCAGTGTCTTTGCCCGCTCACGAAGCGTCATACCGCGCACACGTTCCTTCTTTTCTTGATTGCAGTACATCCGCGCGCCGATGCCGGCCGCCGGCAGATCCAGCATTTACGTCTCCCCTTCCGTCTGATATACTGAAAATAACGACGGTATATGTGCGCGCAAAGCGCGCCCGACTGAAAGCGATATAAAGGAGTGTACGCAGATGCAGTATATCCATAAATACCAGTCGCCGCTCGGCGGCATCACCCTGGCGAGCAACGGCAAACAGCTCACGGGCCTGTGGTTTGACCGGCAAAAATATTTTGGCGCCACATTCCTGCCGACGCATGAGGAGAAAAATCTGCCCATATTTGAAGAAACGGCGCGCTGGCTCGACTGCTATTTTCAGGGAAAAGAGCCTGATTTCACGCCCGCACTCGAGCTGCGCGCTTCTCCCTTCCGTCTCGAGGTGTGGGAGATATTAAAGCGCATTCCATACGGTACGGTGACCACTTATGGAGAGATCGCGCGCAGCATCACCCCGCGCGCGGGCAGCGGCCCGGTATCCGCCCAGGCTGTGGGCGGCGCGGTCGGTCACAATCCCATTTCCATCCTCGTGCCCTGTCACAGGGTTGTCGGGAGCAGCGGCAGCCTGACCGGCTATGCCGGAGGGATCGAGAAAAAGATCGCCCTTCTCACACTGGAGGGCGCCGATATGCGGCGGCTGTTTGTTCCGAAAAAAGGAACGGCGCTGTAAAATGCATACACGCCGATTCCGGGCGCCGCGCTGTTTGTGCGGCGCCCGGATGCATTCCCGTCTGCCGAAATTATCACTTTGCGGGCATTGCCTGTTCCTTTACCAGCGCATCAAACGCCTCCGGCTCGAGGAAGGCGTTGATAAATTCCAGCAGTGCGTTGGCGCCCATCCGCTCA
>CAKTWY010000144.1 GCA_934630445.1 uncultured Eubacteriales bacterium | reverse complement strand
GTTCCGGAGCGAGCTGTGACGGGAAGAGCACGCAGTGCTCGTACCGGCATAGCGAGACGGAGGAAATATCGACCGGCAGCGGCGCGTCGGGAGGCGTGACTGAGCTATAGGAGCCTGTATAGGCGACGCCGAGCGACGACCTCGACGAGTGGGCAAAACGAAGTGACGAAGAATCCCGTATGTAGGAAGACGCGCTCCGGCAGAATGCCGCCCTACGACCGAGGGCCATTCGCTTACGTCCAGGATAATAAGGTAGCCGCCCGGAACGCGCCGCCGCCGAGCCGCGGGGCAGAAAATGCAGGCATACCATATCATATAGGAAGCATATCAGCAAAAACCGATCGCGCCCGGCCTTCTTTCTCAAGGCCGCCGGGTACTCCATACGGATTGCTTTAAGGAGTGACCTCATTGCAGAAAGTCAGAAAGATCCCCATGCGCCAGTGCGTCGGGTGCCGTGAAATGGCCCCGAAGCGCGAGCTCGTGCGCGTCGTACGCGCGCCGGACGGCGTCATCAGCCTCGACTTCAAGGGCAAGGCCCCGGGCCGCGGCGCGTACGTCTGCCACAAGGCGGAATGCCTCAAAAAGGCCAAAAAATCAAGAGCGCTCGAGCGCGCGTTTGCATGCCCCGTTCCCGACGAGGTGTACGACGCGCTCACAGAGCAGATGGAGGCGCCGGATGAAGGGGAATCTTAACTTTCTCGGCCTCGCGCGCAAGGCGGGGCGCCTCGCCGTGGGCGAGGATCCGTGCGGCGATGAGGTCAAGGCCGGCAATGCCCGGCTCATCCTCACGGCGCGCTACGCCGGTGTGAACACGAAAAAGAGCGCGAAAACGTATTCCGACATCTCGCGCGCCCCGCATGCGCAGCTGGACTGCACCAAGGCCGAGCTCGGCGCGGTGTTCGGGCGGGCGTCCTGCGCGATCTGTGCGGTGTGCGACGTCGGATTTGCCCGCGCCGTGTGTGAAAAGATGGGCCTTGACGAGGCCTTAAAGGAGATCGAGGCGCATCACGCGCACCGCAAACAGCGGCGCGCCGCGCGCCGGCAGGAGCCGGCAAGCCAGGAAGGAGACGAGAGCTTATGATGAATAAATACAGAGTGCACGAGGTGGCAAAGGACTTCGGCGTCGCGACCAAGACGGTGGCGGATCTGATGGCGCAGTATACCCAGGCGCCGAAAAACCACATGCAGGCGCTGACGGAGGAAGAACTGAACATCGTGTTCGAGGCCATTACCCGTGACAATCAGATTCCGAGCCTGGATGTCGTTTTTGCCGAGGCAGACCGCATCGCGGCCGAGCGTGAAAAGGCCGAGCAGGAGCGCCGCGCAGCTGAGCAAAAGGCGGCTGAGGAGGCGGCGCGCGCCGCCATGGAGGCCGCGCGTCAGGCAAAGCCGCAGTCCGGCGCCAAGCCGGCCGGCACCGGCGCAAGGCCGCAGCAGCCCGGCGCGCGTGTGCAGCCCGGCACTGCCCAGCCCCAGCAGCCGAGGACGGCCGGGGCGAAGATCCACCGCGTGGACACGCGCGGCGTCTCCGTCGACTTGTCGAAATATGACGAGCGCATTGACGCGCTCGTGCCGGATAAGGCGAATAAAATGGGCCCCGGCAAGCAGAAACTGACGAAGAAGGGCGCCTCCAAGCCCATGATGGGCCAGAAGCGCCGTCAGGAGGAGCAGGAGAAGTTCAAGCGCCTGCAGCAGGAGATCGCAAAGAAGACGCAGCTCAAGGTCCTCATCCCGGATGAGATCAACGTCGGCGAGCTGGCCATGCGTTTGAAAAAGACCGCCGCCGAGGTCGTCAAGCAGCTGATGAAGCTCGGCGTCATGGCCTCCGTGTCGCAGAGCGTCGACTTTGACACCGCCTCTCTCGTGGCGATGGAGTTCGGCGCAAAGGTCGAAAAGGAAGTCATCGTCACCATTGAGGAGCGCCTGATCGACGACAGCGAGGACAAGGACGAGGCGCTCGAGCCGCGCGACCCGGTCGTCGTCGTCATGGGTCACGTCGACCACGGCAAGACGTCGCTGCTCGACGCGGTGCGCAACGCCAACGTCGCCGCCGGCGAGGCGGGCGGCATCACGCAGCACATCGGCGCTTACCGCGTAAAAATCAACGATCAGGATATCACCTTCCTCGACACCCCGGGCCACGAGGCGTTCACCTCCATGCGCGCGCGCGGCGCGCAGGCGACGGATGTGGCCATCCTCGTCGTCGCGGCGGATGACGGCATCATGCCGCAGACCGTCGAGGCGATCAACCACGCCAAGGCGGCGAACGTGCCGATCATCGTGGCCGTCAACAAGATGGATAAAGAGGGCGCCGACCCCGAGCGCATCATGCAGCAGCTGACGGAGTACGAGCTGGTGCCCGAGGAATGGGGCGGCGAGACGATCGTCTGCCGCATCTCCGCGAAAAAGCACGAGGGCATTGAGAACCTTCTGGAGATGGTGCTGCTCGTGGCCGAGATGCGCGACCTGAAGGCCAACCCGCACCGCGCGGCCAAGGGCATCGTCATCGAGGCCAAGCTCGACCGCGGCCGCGGCCCGGTCGCGACGCTTCTTGTGCAGAACGGCACGCTGAACGCCGGCGACGTGCTCATCGCCGGCACGGCTGTCGGGCGCGTGCGCGCCATGACAAATGACCGGGGCGAAAAGATCGAGCACGCCGGCCCGTCCGTTCCGGTCGAGGTCATCGGCCTTTCCGAGGCGCCGGGCGCGGGCGACCTGTTCTACGCCGTCGAGGACGAGCGCATGGCGCGCGAGCTCGTCGAGCAGAGGAAGCAGGAAGAGAAGGACGCGCGCGCTTCCGCCGCGCGCAAGGTTACGCTCGAGAACCTCTTCAGCGCCATTTCCGAGGGCGAGATGAAGACGCTCAACATCATCGTCAAGGCCGACGTACAGGGCTCGGCCGAGGCGGTGCGCGCATCGCTTGAAAAGCTGACGAACGAAGAGGTCAGCGTCAAGGTCATCCACTCCGGCGTCGGCGCGGTCAACGAGTCGGACGTCATGCTCGCTTCGGCGTCGAACGCCATTATCGTCGGCTTCAACGTCCGCCCCGACCCGCTCGCGGTCGAGTCCGCCGCACGGCAGGAGGTCGACATGCGCATGTACCGCATCATCTACGACTGCATCGAGGAGATGGAGCAGGCGATGAAGGGCATGCTCGCGCCGAAGTATAAAGAGGCCGTCATCGGCCACGCGGAGATCCGCCAGACGTTCAAGGTCTCCGGCATCGGCACCATCGCCGGCTGCTATGTCACGGACGGGAAGATCGTGCGCTCCTCCCAGGTGCGCGTCGTGCGCGACGGCATCGTCATTCACGAGGGCGTGCTCGCCTCGCTCAAGCGCTTCAAGGACGACGCGAAGGAAGTCGCGTCCGGCTACGAGTGCGGCCTGTCGATCGAAAAATTCAACGACATCAAGGAAGGCGACATTGTCGAAGCCTTCGTTATGGAAGAGATCGCGCGCTGACGCGCGGGAAGCTACCCCGCCCGGCGGGCCGGCGCGGCCGGTCCGCCGGGTTTTTTGATTCCGGGCGGGATGACAGGGCAACTGTCATTCTGGGGCAAATACGCGACCGCCGCCGGGGGCAAAACTGTGACTGCCGCCGGTGGCGGGAGAAAGGAACAGTTTTGCGGAGGAGAGGCGGAGCTATAGGAGCCTGTATAGGCGACGCGTAGTGACGACCTCGACGAGTGCTGAAAGGAAGCGTGTTTGCGGAGGAGGAACAGAGCGCCGAGCAGCGACGCAGGGGAGACAAGTGCGCAGCGAGCTGTGGCAGGAAAAGTGCGCAGCACTTGTACTGGCATAGCGAGGCGGAGAAAATAAGAAGCGCTGAACCCTGTGCGCAGGGAGATAACAACGCAGCGAAGCGTGGACGCGCGGCACGCAGTGCCGGGCGCACATGCTGAGACGGAGTCGTTATCGATCGGCCGCGCGCAGGCGTGAAGCGTGCCAGTCGACCCGACAGCGGCGCGTCGGGAGGCGTGACTAAGCGGAAGGAAGCCCGTTAGGGCGACGCGTAGCGACGACCTCGACGAGTGGGCAAGTCGCTCCGCTCAGGATGACAGGTAGATACCTGTCATTCTGAGGAGCTTTGCTCCGAAGAATCCCGTCCGTAGAAGGACGCGCTCCAGGGGCCATCCGCCCTGCGGCGCAGGATCCCCGCGTGCCGCGACCGGGCCGGCTGTTCTACGGCCGGGATCCTCGCGTGCCCCGACCGGGCTTCCTGTTCTACGCACGGGATCCTCGCGTGTTCCGATCAGGCTCCCTGTCCTACGGCCGGGATCCTTCGCTCCGCTCAGGATGACAAAGAAGGGCTCAGGATGACAGGTAACTTCCTGTCATTCTGAAGTGCGAAACGCTGATACCCGAAAGGACACGCGAGAATCCCGTCCGTCAGCCATCCGCCCGGCTTCCCGCGATCATACAGCAGCCATACACGTTCCCCAAACGGAAAAAAAGGAGAAATTATGTCCACAAGAATTGATAAAATCAGCGAAGAGGTCATGCGCGCGCTCGCCGAGTCGATCCGGAAGGTCAAGGACCCGCGCGTGTCGGGCCTGGTGAGCATCACCCGCTGCGACGTGACAGGCGATCTGCACTACTGCAAGGTCTACGTCAGCGTCCTCGGCACGCCGGAGGAGCAGAAGGATACGCTGAAGGGCCTCAAGTCCGCGGCCGGCTTCCTGCGCCGAGAGGTGTCGTCCAAGGTGCTGCTGCGCCATATGCCGGAGCTCATTTTCACCCTTGACGAGTCGATCGTCCGGGGCGCGCATATCAACGATATCCTCAGCCATCTGCCCGAAGTGCAGGGAGAAACGGAGCGTGACGCCGATGCCGAAAACGCTGACGACTGACGAGGCCGCCGCGCGCCTGCTGGCGGAGGACGACATTCTCCTCCTCACGCACCGCAGGCCGGACGGCGACACGAACGGCTGCGCCGCAGCGCTGTGCCTTGCGCTGCGCGCCGTGGGCAAGCGCGCCTTTGTGGCGCAAAATCCCGGCGTCACGGCGCGGTATACCGACATGCTCGCGCCTTTGTGGCCGGAGGAGGACTTCCGCCCGTGCTTTGTGGCCGCGGTCGATATCGCGGACGCGCAGCTCATCCCGCCGGAATTTTCCGCCTATGGAGCGGTGCGGCTGAACGTCGATCACCATCCGTCGAACACCCTCTTTGCGGAGGAGACGCTGCTCGACGCGTCGTGCGGCGCGTGCGGGGAGATCGTGCTCGACCTCGTCGCGGCGCTCGGCGCGCCGCTGACGCGCGACATCGCCCAGGCGCTCTATATCGCTGTGGCGACGGACACGGGCTGCTTCCGCTATTCCAACGCGAGCGCGCGCACGCTGCGCGCCGCCGCCGCCTGCCTCGACGCGGGCGTGAAGGCGGGGCCCCTCAACCGCATCTATTTCGAGACGAAGACGCGCGCGCGCTGCCGCCTCGAGGGCTATGTGTTTGAAAACATGCGCTTTGCAAAGGGCGGCGCCCTCGCCGCAGTGGCGATCCCGCGCGCGCTCCTCGACGAGCTGGGCGCGACGGATGATGATATCGACAGCATCGCCTCCCTCCCGCGCCAGGTCGAGGGCGTGGAGATGGCCATCACCGCCATCGGCCAGCGTGCCGGCGGGTCGAAGGTGTCCGTTCGCACGGGCGAGGGGTACGACGCGTCGGCATTCTGCCGCCGCTTTGGCGGGGGCGGACATCTGCGCGCGTCCGGCTGTGAGCTGGATGAAACGCCCGAGCGTGCAGCGGAGCTTCTTCTCGCAGCTGCACAGGAGTAAACAGAATGGAATCTAAAGAGAAAATAATACGAAACGGAATCATTATTGTAGATAAACCGGCCGGTTTCACCTCACACGACGTCGTGGCGAAGCTGCGCGGCATCATGGGGCAGCGGCGCATCGGCCATGGGGGAACGCTCGATCCCATGGCGACGGGCGTGCTGCCTGTTTTTCTGGGCGGAGCGTGCCGCGCGTCGGAATACGCCTCGGCCGAGGGGAAGGAGTACCTGGCAGCCTTCCGCCTGGGGGTCGCGACCGACACGCAGGACATCACGGGAACGGTCGTCTCCGAGCGCGAAGTGAACGCCGGCGCGGCGGACGTGGAGGCGGCGCTGGCGGCGTTTCGCGGCGAGATCATGCAGACGCCGCCGATGTACTCCGCCGTGCAGGTGGGCGGCGTGCGCCTGTACGACCTTGCGCGCAAGGGCAGGGAAGTGGAGCGCCCCGCGCGGCGCGTGTATATCGAGCGCCTCACGCTGGAAGCGGCGGACGAGGGAAGGAACGAATACACCGTGCGCGTGGCGTGTTCGAAGGGCACGTACGTGCGCACGCTCTGCGCCGATATCGGCGAGCGGCTCGGCTGCGGCGCGGCGC